>CACXDQ010000216.1 GCA_902766475.1 uncultured Eubacteriales bacterium | reverse complement strand
TCTTCCGTATATAGAATTGACCTTGGATAAAGGTTACGATCTGACGGACAAATATATCGTCTTTGACATAAAGATGAGCGAGCGCACTGGTTGGCTTATGGTAATGGACTTTGTAAACGGAGATAAACTCGGCCTTTGGACGATGCTTTCGATAAAAGCGGATAAAACTGAGAACACGCATATTTGCAAGTCGATAGCCGACGGTTGGATAAAGGTATATATTAACGCCAAAGCGATTGCAGGCGAAAAAGCGATAGATAACGTTACGAAAATTTACTTTACGCTTAACGCCTCTGACGGCAGCGGTACGCTCGAAATGAATATTGACAATCTCCATTTCGTCGAGAAACCGAAACTTTCCGAAAAAGACGACTCTATCGGCGGCTGCGGCTTGAATATCGTAAACGGAGGGACTATGACTTTTGACACGGAAGTTGTAAGTATAAATTCCGAAAAGTCGGTCAAGTGTTATGTTCCGGCAGGCAACAACGGAGTATACTGGAATTACGACCTCAAATTGTCGGATATATCCGGAAAGCCGTTATATCTTTCGGGCAAGACAATATCTTTCGACGTCAAAATTGTCGGCAATATGAAGTTCGTAGGTTTTAACATAGGCAACGGAAACGCAGTATTCAACAAGGTCAACGACGAAAGTTACGCCTGGATGAATATGACGGACGGCTGGTCCGGTTTCGGATTTAAGTGCGCCGGTTTAGGCGATGGCTGGTTCAGGTTTACGCTTAATATAGACAATTCGTTTGCCGTTTGCGGAAGTGACGTTTCTTGTTTAAGATTTTTAGTTTCTCAGGCAGACGCAAACGAATCTCAGATGTATATAGATAACCTGTATCTCCCGACTTTGACCGAAGAAGACGACTCGGTTACCTCTTGCGGGCTTAGGGCGAGAAACGGCGGAGCGATGGAAGTCGATACGACGGTAGTAAGCGAAAATTCCGATAAGTCGGTCAAGTGTTATGTTCCGGCAGGCAACAACGGAGCATACTGGAATTACGATCTCAAAGTCGTAGACATAAACAGCCAAGTATTGCACCTTTCGGGCAAGACAATATCTTTCGACGTCAAAATTGTCGGCAATATGAAGTTCGTAGGTTTTAACATAGGCAACGGAAGCGCAGTATTCAACAAGGTCAACGACGAAAGTTATGCCTGGATGAATATGACGGACGGCTGGTCCGGCTTCGGATTTAAGTGTTACGATTTAGGCGACGGCTGGTATAGATTCACGCTTAATATAGACGAATCGTTCTCATCCGTAGGCGACGACGTCGGATATCTGAGGTTTTTGCTTTCGCCGACCGACGCAAACGAATCGCAGATGTATATCGACAATTTGTATATAGGATGATTTTAAATTGTATATAGGATGATTTTAAAGTAGCCGAATGAAAACAAAGTTGAACTCGCCCAAGCCGTGTCTTTTGCGCCCTTTTAGGCGAGTTTTCACGGAATGAATTTGTGCAAATCGTCAAGTTGTAAATTCATCGACTTGGCGATTTGCCGTAATGAAACACAGGAAATAATTATGCTCTCTAACAAATCTTACTATGAAAGAGTAAATAAGTTGATTTTACGACTTTGGGAAAACATTATCGTAAGGCGACACGCTCTCGAAAACGTTTACTGTATGCCGTCGGGATACAAGTCGGGAAGCGAAATGCCGTCTAAAAATAGCGGAGAATGGAAAAAATTTGAAAAAAATCAACTTTTCGGAGGCTCGCCCGATTACCATATCTGGTTTTATTCCTTCGTCGAGATAACCGACGAATTAAAGGATAAAAAACTCAGGTTTTATTTTAATACGGATTATTGCGGCTGGGCGGCTGAAAATCCACAGTTTTTGGTGTATATAAACGGGAAGGCCGTTCAGGGGATAGACTGTAACCACAGGTATTTTGAAATAACGGGACAAGAAGATTTTGAACTCTATATTTACGGATATACCTCATTCGATTGTTACCGTGAGTTGCCGTTCTATATAGAAATATGCGAGATCGATGAAATTACCGAAAAACTGTATTATGATCTGAAAGTTCCGTTTGACGTATTGTCGTTTACAGATGAAAATTCCAAAAGATACTTCGACATATTATATTTTTTGAACGAAGCTTTAAAAATTGTCGATTTCAGAGACAGATATTCTGCGGAATATGCAGAGTCCGTAAAGAAGGCGACAGAATACTTCGAGAATGAATTCTATATCGGATATTGCGAAAAGCAACCTGAAAGTTGCGTTGTCGTAGGTCAAACTCACATAGATATAGCGTGGCTGTGGACGTTTGCTCAAACCAGAGAGAAGGCGCAAAGGAGTTTTGCGACGGTGTTGGAGAACATGAAAAAGTATCCCGATTATACCTTTTTCTGTTCGCAGCCGTATCTTTATAATGCCGTTAAGGAAGAAGATCCTTATTTGTATGCACGGATAAAAGAAAGGGTAAAAGAGGGCAGATTTGAAACGGAGGGGGCGTTATGGCTTGAATGTGACACCAACCTTCCGAGCGGCGAAAGCATTGTAAGACAACTGCTTTACGGTAAAAAGTTTTTTAAAGAAGAATTTAACGTTGACAGCCATATCGTATGGTTGCCGGATACTTTCGGATACAGTGCGGCATTGCCGCAGATCCTGAGATCTGCAGGGATCGATACTTTCGTAACGTCTAAAATTTCTTGGAATGACCGCAACACTATGCCGCATGACGTATTTACTTGGCGAGGTATAGACGGAACTGAAATATTCACCTATTTTATAACTTGCCAAAGTATTCATTCCGAAGATAAAAGGCTTACTACGTATAATGCGAATGCGTCGCCCGATTTTCTTGCCGGAACTTACGATAGGTTTACGGATAAGATGGCGTCGGATAAAGTGCTGTTATGTTACGGCTACGGCGACGGCGGCGGCGGTCCGACTGCCGAACAACTTGAAAATATATCCCGAATGAAGAGGGGTATCCCAGGTTGTCCAAATGCCGAAAACGGAACTATAAGTCGTTTTTTTGATTATATAAAGGAGAAGTCAAAGGGTAAATTATCTTCGTGGGTAGGGGAACTCTATCTTGAATTTCATAGAGGAACGCTTACCGCAATGGCAAAAAATAAGCGCAATAACAGAAAGTCCGAATATCTCATTCATAATATAGAGGCTTTGGCGACGATGAATTGCGTTTTAAACGGAGCGACCTATCCTCGGCGTCAACTCGACGATATGTGGCGCAATCTGCTCGATCTGCAATTCCATGACGTATTGCCCGGCTCCGGTATAAAAGAAGTGTACGACGATTCAGACCGAATGTACGAGAAGTTAATGCTTGATGGAGAAAAGCTTTTGAATCAATTAAGCAAAGAGATTGCATTAAAAGCAAAGTGCGGTAAGGTTGTTTTCAATATGCAGCCTTTCGGTATTACCGCCGATCTTGCGTGCGAGGGGAAATACATTGTCGCACAAGCGCCTTCATACGGGTTTTCGGTAATTGACGAAACGGTTGCCGACGGGGAAGTAAAAATCGGAGACAAATCGCTTGAAAACAGATTTTTCCGTTTGATTTTCGACGACGACTATACAATAACCGAATTATATGATAAAATTAACGATAGGGAAGTTTTAAAAAACGGCGAAAAAGGAAATAAACTCATCGTTTATGAAAACGTCTCCATCGAATACGACGCATGGGAAGTACGAGATTTTTATACCGAAAAGGCATATCCCGTAACGGGCTATAAGTCTTGTGAAAAAGTTGATTTAGGCAGTAAAAAGGGATTCAGAATAACCAGAAAATTTATGGACTCGGTTATAGAGCAGACTATACTTATGTCCGATATTTCTCCTCGAATAGATTTTGTGACGGAAGCGGATTGGCAACAGGAAAATCTTATGCTGAAAGTAAAATTCCCCGTCGACGTCTTTGTCGAAAGGGCTACTTTCGATATTCAATTCGGAAACATAGAAAGACCTATATACGGCAATACTTCGTGGGAAGAAGCAAAGTTTGAAACGTGTGCGCACAAATATTCCGACATATCCGAGAACGGCTATGGCGTTACGCTTATGAACGACTGTAAATACGGACACGATGTTTTAGGCGGCGATTTGGGACTTACGCTTCTGCGTTGTCCTACTTATCCCTTTCATGACGCAGATAAGGGTAAACATAAGTTTACTTATTCTTTATATCCGCATGCCGGGAGCCTTTCGGAAAGCGACGCTTTGAGGTTGGCGTTTGACCTTAACAACCCATTGTTTTACCTTGATAATCGATCCGACGGTGAAATGCAAACTTATTCCTTTATAGAGTGTAACAGTAAAAACGTCGTTATAGATACGGTAAAGATGTCCAAGGACGGTAAAGGCGTTATAGTAAGACTTTATGAAACGTACAGGAAAAGGACTTGCGCCGATATACGGACCGGTTTTAAATTTAAAAAAGTGTACAAGTGTGATTTCTGTGAAAACGTTTTGAGTGAACAAGAGTTTACAAGCGGAAAAGTTGCCGTGAAGTTTAAACCATACGAAATCATCACGCTGAAATTTTGTTTAATGTGAGAGTGTGAATATGAAGTCTTTTAAGAAAAGTGTTTTTTTGATAATCTTATTGATAACGAGCGTTGCGTTTACGGGCTGTGGGGGCGGATTTACTGACGCCATACAACCTAAAAACGGACAAACGGTTTTCACGACGAATAAGGAAATTGCAGAATTCGTATCAAAAAAATGGACTACGAAACTTTGCGACGGCTATTACGAAAAAGGATTGGAACATTATGCTCCGGAATACGCAGAATTTGTTTTCGATGACGTGGCGGACGAGTTCTTTATTTCAGAGAACGCAGATATGTCCGGAGCAAAGGTGTACGAGTGTTCCAATAACGAATTTGCCGTCAGAGGACTTAAAACGGGAACAACGTATTACTGGCAATACACAAGCGACGGGAATAAGAGCGCTGTAAGGAGTATCAAAACCGCAAACGGAGTGAGGACTCTATACATAGGCGGAGTTACAAACACGAGGGATATGGGGGCATGGACTGTCTACGATGATGATAATCAACCGAAAGGCGTTATCAGACAGGGGCTTTTATTCCGTTCCGCTACGCTCGACAATATATCCGAAGCCGGCAAAGATTATATTGTAAACGATTTGGGGATAAAGACCGAACTCGATTTGCGGGCGGTCAGCGAAACGGAAAGAAGACCTATGATCAACGGAGTGAAATACATAAATATTTCATGTCCGCAATACGCCTATAACGGATTGGGTATTTTTGAGTTCGACGGCGGAGCGAACGCTAATTCCTATGCGATTAAAAATATAATTTCGGTATTTGCGGACGTTTCTAATTATCCGATCGATTTCCATTGCGCGATAGGTAGAGACAGAACGGGTACGGTTGCGTTTTTACTGGGTGCGCTATGCGGAATGAGCGAAGAAGATCTTTGTCGTGAATACGATTTGTCGTTTTTTGCCGGATTAGATGAAAATACTCCGTCCAGAATGCACCAAACATCCTTTTTGCCGCTTTTAGACAAAATGAAGTCGTATTCCGATTCGGAGAAATCCCTTGCGTATAATACGCGTATGTATTTGCTCGATACGGGCGTAACGGAAGAAGATTTGGATAATATTTGCGATATTCTTATCGAATAGATTTTAGGAATGTTAAAGCACATATCATTTTACGGATATTCCGCTGACTCCCTCATGTATTGCCGTT
>CACXDQ010000215.1 GCA_902766475.1 uncultured Eubacteriales bacterium | reverse complement strand
TTTTCGGAAATTTTAGCAATATCGTTTACGGAGATAAAAGACGGCTCATAGACGATTTTGTTGTCTTTATCGAACACGCAAGCATAATAGTTGCCGTGGCGAGCGTCGATAAGCACACACTTATTGCGTTCACTCACGATATTGTATGCCAAAAGCTCAAACGTTGTTACCGGAAGAACCTTTAAATTTTGAGCATAAGCAAAAGCCTTTGCCGTCGCAACGCCTATTCTTATACCCGTAAACGAGCCCGGACCTACGGCGCAAGCCACAACGCCAACGTCAGAAAGACCGATCTCAGCGTTTTTAAGGCATTTTTCGATTTCATCCATAAGTATGACGGAATGCGAAAGCTGACAATTTTCGACATAAGACTTTGCAAGCTTTTTCCCGCTTGCAATTACCGTCAGATATTCTCCGCTCGTGTCTATAGCCAAGTAATTCATAAAGTGATTTTCCTTTTATTTTCGGATAATTTTTCGATTTTTACAACCTTTACGTTATCGGGCAAGACGTCTGCGATGTTTTCCGCCCACTCGATAACGCAAATACCGTTTCCGTAAAAATAATCGGTAAGCCCGAGCGCTTCGGCGTCATCTCCGCCGCTTAATCTGTAACAATCATAATGGTATAACTTACCGTCATAATCGTTCATATAAGCATAAGTCGGGCTTGTAACCTCGTCTTTTATGCCGAGCGCTTT
The DNA here is from genome assembly GCA_902766475.1 of uncultured Eubacteriales bacterium. Lineage (GTDB taxonomy): Bacteria > Bacillota > Clostridia > Christensenellales > Borkfalkiaceae > UBA10281. The sequence continues at coordinate 2,617 of CACXDQ010000215.1, read as the reverse complement.
AGCGATGCCCTTTGTAAAAATCGTTTTACCGGCGCCCATTTCGCCCTTTAAAACAACAACGTCGCCCTTGTTCAAAGTTTTTGCAAACGCCTCTGCCACTAAAATCGTATCTTCGTATTTTTCGGTAATGTATTCCATAATTAAATTATATACTTTTTATAAAAATTTGTTAAGCAATTTCTTCAATCTCTTGTAAAGTAATAACGTAATAGCCGAGTTTGCCGCACATTTTATAGCATTGAATGCGAGTAAAAACCAAAATAGAGCCACAAATTGATCATAGCCCATTCCGTACATGGGAAAGAGGAAATATCTGTTTGATAAAAGCGCGACAATTATCTGTAAAAGCGACGATACGACAAGGGATAATATAACTACGCCTATCCCCTTTTTGAAATGATATACAAGCGACGGCAAAAACACGAAACAGTTCGCCATAATAAAGTTTGCAAGCTGCCCAACGCCTATCGAGCTTGTAAACAAAAGCCCAAGCGATTGAACGACTATTATCATAACTTCCGCAGCAACGGGCCCCAACATAAAACCGCCGATAAGCATTATCGAAAACGAAAAGTCTATTTTCAAAAAGCTCGCTGCCGGGAAAATCGGAAATTCAATCATAGAAACACCGAATGCTATTGCGGTAAAAATTGCGATGAGAGCAATTCTTGAAGCGGTAAAATACTTTCTTTGCCTTTTTTCTTCCATAAAAAACTCCTTTTATTCAGGTGATTTTAAGGAAATTATCAATAAAAAAGCCCGCCACAAATGCGACGGGGCAAAATAATTTCGCAAAAAATCTTTTTTCATCCGGACTTTACCGTCGGTCGGAGAATCTCACCCCGTCAAGGCTTTCGCCCTCGCAGACTATACTGCCGGTAGGGAATTTCACCCTGCCCCAAAGATTTTATTTGCTTTATTATAACTCATTTTTTTTCTTTTGTAAAGCGTTTTAAATCATATATTTAATTTTTGTCTTATATACCGTGCTATCTCCACGGCTTTTTTCGTAATAACCACATCCGAGACCTTATACAAGCCTAAAACGCCTATTTCTTCGGTATTATCCGCATATCCGAACACGTTTGCCTTCGTTCCTCCCGACGAACGAAGATCCACGACGTCGGAAAATTCCTCGCTCGGCTTGAAAAACCCCGAGCCTGAACAGAATGATTTAATACCGACTTCTTTTAAAAGTTTTACCGTCCTCTCCAATTCCGCTTTCGTCAAGACGTTACACTCTAAAAGAGCGCAGACCTCTTTATCTTTTACGGCGTTCAATATTTTTTTAAACTGTTTTCTTATCAGATCGGTATTTCCTCTCTTTATAGCCGAAGCTCCGACCGGCGCAAGGACCCGATCTGCTCCTGCGAGAACGACTTTTTTGGCGGATTTCGCATTTATATACGGTATTTCTTCGCCGTAAGGAAAACATATTGCGCCGATTATCTCTACGTCCTTTCCTCTCAACTTTTCATTTACTTTTTTAACGTATTGAGGTAAAACTATAATTTTACCTATCTTCAACTTGACGATTTCATCCAATTTATCAAATAGTTCGCCGTCGCCGGTAATACAGGTAAGATCGCAAGCCGTCCTTTTAAATAGCTTTAATGCTTTATATTCTTTATATTCGTCGAAAAGCTCGCTTTCCGTCATTCCGAATATTGCTGCGGTGTCTTTAAATTCTCCGAGTTCACTTTTATTATTATCTGTCTCTTCGGTAAAATTCTCGTTATTCGTTGTTATTTCGGTATAATTTTCGTTTTCCATATTACCTCCGTTTTAATATGTATTATAACCTTTTTACATCGTTTTAAACCTATTTTTAAAACATAAAACGTATGCCGACAAAAAAATTGCTTAAAATACAAAAGATTATATAATTCGATATTAAAAAAAATATATAATGTAGTTACATTTTATGGAAACGCTTATAAAAGGACTTTTGATTTTAACGATAGTTTTTTCGCTTTCATTCGGCGTCTGCCTAATCGCAAAGTTTTTCTATCTTAAATTCAAAGAAAAAAAGACGGATCCGCCGACAAACGAAACGGATCCGAAAATATATTACATAAAAGACGTCGCTCCGCCAAAGAAGAGAAAAAGGCGCACGCAAAAAAAGATAGACGTCGCATTTAAGGGCGTGGTGTTACAGCCCGAAAAGTTTAAAAAGACGGATGAAAGCTAAAATTATCCCTCTATCTTTTCGACGTTGTCATCGTCAGCCCAAAGCCTTTCCAAGTGATAGAAAAGCCTTGTTTCGTCATTGAAAACGTGCAGAATAACATCACCGAAGTCAACCACAGCCCAACGACATTCGTCAAGCCCTTCCTTTCTCATTGCATTGCCGCCTGCCTTTTCGACCGCCTCAATAGCGTATTCGGTAAGCGATTTTACCTGAGTTTTTGATTTTCCGCTTGCAATGATAAAATAATCGGCTATTACCGTTTTGCCCTGTACGTTTATTTTAACGATGTCATACGCCTTTTTCGCAGAGAGCGTATCGCAAATAACTTTTGCCATTTCTTCAGAATTCATATTAAACCTCCATTATGTTTTTATAATAAGCAAGAGCTTTTAAAGACAAATCGAATACTTGATTTCCCGAAGCTTT
>CACXDQ010000214.1 GCA_902766475.1 uncultured Eubacteriales bacterium | reverse complement strand
TCGGTCAATTGACGATAACGACGTCTGCGTCGGGCGCGGATGCGAATTTGAAATACGTTGCCCCGATTGCCTTATTCTCAGATTGTCTTAAAGGGTTATCCAGAGCGCGGGGACGACGCCGCCTTCCGCGACAAGGTTCGGGGAATTTATAACGCCTTTATTATCCCTGTACAGAACGAAGGTCGTGTATCCCTGATTGCCGACGGCGAGAGAGGGCGAGCGAGTGTACCAGGTAACATAATCCTTTTGGGTGTTACCCATCGATACCCCGTGGAATTTGGCAAAATCGGATGCTTGCAAGTTTCTTGCGTGATCTTCCGCGTTTACGTCCTTATTAAATCCGTACGCCGTGGTGGTAACGTCTCGCAAAGACAACAGGAATATCTTATCGTCCGTATCTTTGCATTGGTCTGCATACTTGTTTTTCCCTGCATTTTCCCCGTAGCCGTAATACTTCGGGTAGTCGTTCGGATTACAGCTTCTCGCGCTGTTGTCGAGGTGCGTGGTTTGTATGATTTCCTTTTGCAAGTCGTTGAAAACCTCGTTGTAGAAGGTCTCATTCAGCCAACTGCGTATGAAACTATATTCCCAGTTGTTGGCGTAAATTCCGTCAGGGACACCCGGCGAATTGTTGTACGAAGCAAGTAAGTCGTCGCGAATCTCGCTCTTTCTGTCGGGCTGCATCGAAAAGAAATCCAAAGCAATATCGCTCATAATAAAAGCGGAATTCCCGCTTGTCGTGAGGATTCTCCACTTTATCGGTTCATACTTAAACCAGTACACGTTAAACGTGTAATAGCCGTTTTTCGTAATTTTATCGTACAGAGCATCAATCCCCGACGCGCGATAGTCGTTCATTTGAACGCCAAGGTATTTTGTGTCGTTATATATAACGATTTTTTGCCACATATAAGTAGTACCCTCGTGACTTTCCCAATTGTAGGGATTTGCGTTTTTATCACGCGGAAGGGGCGGCGTCCCTGCCATTTCGTTGAGTTTCGCAACGACGTTTTCGTCGCGTTCTAAGGTTTGCGGCCAGTGACCGAAATAGATATAATCGCCGTCGCGCGTGTAACGAACGGGGTTAAGTTCGTTGCACGTGGTGCATACGTCGCAAACGTAACTATGCTTTCCGTTGGCGGGGATTTCCACTTTCGTATTATAATCGCAACCATCGCGCTGACATTCGTCGTATTCCTCCCAGCCGGGCAAGCAGTCCGCTTGTTTTGCCTCGTGGTGTTTGAGGTTGTGTCCGAGAGCCTTTTCGACGTATCTGTCCAACTTTGAAGAATAATCGCACCCCACGCGATTGCAGGTGGAATAACTTCCCCAATACCCGTCCTCGGTGCAGGTTGCGTCGCAGGAATCGTGCCATTGCAAATCGTGTCCGAGAGCGGGCAAACCATTATAATCGGTGTGATAATCGCACCCCTCGTTGAAGCATTTTAAATACTCCTCGTTGCCCCACCTCTCGCAAGTCGGCTCAACGCGCGGCATGGTTATGGATAAATTATGCCCCGTGGCGGGAATTTCCTCGTACCCCTCGGTTTTTCCGCAATAATGCTCGCATCTTTTGTACGCTTTCCAGCCGACTTCGGTGCAAGTCGGCTCTTTTGCGGCAACGTCCTGCATATCGTGTCCGATAGCGGGTATCGGCTTCTGCTCGGTATAAGTACATCCCGGATTTATGCAACGTTTGCCGTGGGTAAGTCCGTCTTTTTCGCACCGGGGATCGTAACCTTTTTCTTCGCGCAGGTTGTGATCGGCAAGTTCGCCGTATTCAAAGGTTTCTCTGCCCAAACTGCCGCAGATACTGCAAACAAGGCGATACACAGCCTTCCTTTGGCATGTTGCATTGTCCACAAGGTTTCTGTCGGTAACTTTTTCGACGTAACTGTGTATATGCTGTGGATCGTCATTTACCAGGCCCGTAACGACAAAATACGAAAAACCCGTCGTTTCAAAGTAAATATTGTTGCCGTCGGCCGTCGTTGCGAGTTCCTCTACCGTGTTATCGCCCTTGACGTGATAGGTGACGTAACCGTCCGCCTCAAACGGTTTCGGCATAGTGATTCTGACCTTGCCGCCCGGTTGCACCTTTTCGCCGTCTTTGGTAAGGGTAATGTCGAATACGGCAACGCGTGCGCTGTCATACGGCTTGTCGATCACCGACATAGCCGCCTTGCCTTGCTCGCTGTCCGCAGAATGATGTATGCTGCTCAGCGCCGAGCCGCTTTCAAACACGCCGTCCGCGGTAATGCCGCTTTCGGCAGTCAGTTTGCTTACTTCTCCGTTTTTATCGCCGCAAGCGACCAGTGTAAAAGTTTAATATGGACAGTAATAAAAAAATAATCAAAGCAGTCAATTCAAATTCAATGTGTCAATGTGTTAAAGGAAATGTAAAAGTCGCATTTCTTTTTTTGTTTTTCACCGTAATTGCAATAAAATTATAAAAAACCTTGCAGTTTCAACGCATAATTCGTTTCATATTATTATGATGAGATGTAAAACGTCAAATATTATGAGTTAAGCATTTCCAGAATTGTAGTATATGTGAAAATAAAATGTTAATTTTCAAAAAGCACAATATTTCTCTTGACAATTTATGTAGAAAGTAGTATACTCTTTGCGAAAAGTGAAATACTATAATATTATAGAAGGCGGTTTTCATTATGTTTGTAAATAGAATTAAGGAAAAATTCGGTATAAACGAGCCGATTTTTACAGAGGATATATTAAATTTGTTCCCCGAATATTCCCGTGCGTATGTATTTCGCTTAATAAAAGAAATGGAAAAGTCGGGAGAACTTGTCAAATTTGCAAAAGGAATATATTATCTGCCACGCAAAACGTTTTACGGTATTTCCACTATCACAGCGGATTCCGTAATTGAAAGACGATATTTAAATTGGGATAATGATGTTTTTGGTGTTTATAGCGGTTTGAAATTGATGAATTTGTTTTCAGTAACAACGCAGGTTCCAAACGTGATCGAAGTAGTAACGAATAACGAAACTACCCGTTGCAGAGAAATAGATTTAGACGGAAGAAAGTTTATTTTAAGAAAATCACGCTTGCAAATTAATAAAAACAATGCTGACACCTATATGATCTTGCAATTATTCAGTGATTTGGAATCTAACGTTAATTTAGACGAATTTGCCAAGCAAAGGCTTATTGAATATATGCAAGATAAACGCATTTCACAGAAACAATTACTGTCTTTGGCTATAAATTTCCCTGCAAGAACAATGAAAAAACTTATAGGAAGTGGTATTTTAAATGAAGTTGCATAACGATAAACAAGCGTTTTCAGATACGATACTCTCGGTCAGCCGAGAATTAAATATTGTTCCCGCGCTTATAGAAAAAGATTATTACGTTACTTTGCTTTTAAAAGCATTAAGAGATAAAATCCCAGGTCTTTTATTCAAGGGTGGAACGAGTCTTTCAAAGTGTCATAAAATAATAGACCGTTTTTCTGAAGATATTGATTTGACACTGGATAACGAGCATTATTCACAAAGTAAAAAACGTAAAGCAAATAAGGCGGTGATCGAGGCGTGTGACGAATTAGGTTTTACCGTTGCGAACAGAGAGTTTGTTGAAAAACACAGCCACGGCAATTACAATGTTTATAATATCGAATACCCGATTTTATTTCCGTCAAACGACATTAAGCCTTATTTGAAAGTGGAAATGGTATTTATACAAAAGGCATTCCCCGACGAAATTAAGCCCGCAGATTCATATATAGGTTCGTGGCTAATCAATAACGGTAATTCGGATGCCGCAGAACAATTCGATCTACTACCGTTTCAAATTCGGGTTCAATCGTTGGAACGGACGCTTGTGGATAAGGTCTTTGCTTTATGCGATTATTATTTACGCGACGAAGAATCACGGAACTCACGCCATATTTACGATATTTCTCGGATTTTAACAAAAGTAAAAATAAACGACGAGTTAAAAACGCTTGTTGAAAGTGTAAGAGAAGTTAGAAAGCCGAATAAAACTTCCCTTTCCGCGCAGGACGGCGTGGATGTTCCCGAACTGCTTAAAAAAATCGTTGACAGCGGGTTTTTCAAAAAGGATTATGAGAATAGCACAGAAAAATTACTTATAAAGCCTGTAAGTTATGGCGACGCTATAAAATCCTTGGAAACAATTATAGACAGCGGTCTGTTTGCAAATAACAAAAAAACACCTGTCGATGACGAATATGCCCCACCATCTGTTATTTATGAGAGACGAAAAGCCGAACGGCGCGCAAAAATAATGGAAGGGCGCGGTCCTGAAACACTTGTCGGATTAGTTAATATAAGCGTCTTTGAAGATGCAAAAGCGCATTATATCGAACATGGAATAGAGATATTTGAAAACCTATACTATGGCGACCAAGTGTATGATAGCGAAGAAGAAAACGAGCGCAAATTGATGGAATTGCTTGCTCCTTTTTGTGGCGGAGACAGAGAGCGTTTAATTACTGTATTCAAATCTTCTGGGCAATATAACAAAGATAAACCTTATGATTATTATGATAAAATGGCTGATGCGTGCTTAAAAGACATTGCCGATATGAGCGAAAAAACAAAAAGCGGTAAGGATATTAAGCAGAGCGACTTTTCGAGTAAAAAAGATACAAATTCGGGCAATTCTAAATAATGATAGGGTAAAAATCTATTTTCCCGAAAAATTTTTATATAATTTTTAACCGTGTCATATATGATTGACAAATCTTGGAAATAAGCGTATAATAAAAACATAGAAACTTATGAGGTTGTTGTAGATAAGAGCAATTTAAGGCAAAGCAATTTAAAAAATTTAACTATTCATCTACGGAGGTGTCCGCCAATGAACTTATTAATTTAGCGCAAATAGAAAAATATAGATCATTTTTTGTTTGCG
>CACXDQ010000213.1 GCA_902766475.1 uncultured Eubacteriales bacterium | reverse complement strand
TGAATTGAATTTATATGAAATCTTTAAAAGAGCTGTATAAAACGGGCAGAGGACCGTCGAGTTCTCACACAATGGGCCCGACGAAGGCTTGCATGGCGTTTAAGGAAGAATTTCCCTTTTGCGACGGGTACGAGGTTACCCTTTTCGGCTCGCTCTCCGCAACGGGGAAAGGACACCTTACCGACAAAGTAATTACCGAAACGCTTGCGCCCAAGCCCGTAAAAGTCGTTTTCGACGACAAAACGCCATGTAAGCGCCACCCCAACACGATGACTATCGAGGGCTTTAAAGACGGCGTTAGTGCGGCAAAGCGGACGTATTACAGCGTCGGCGGCGGAGCGATCGAGATAGAGGGCTTTCCGTCGTTCGATCCGCCCGAAGTTTATCCGCACAACTCGTTCGACGATATAAAGAAGTTTTGCACGGAAAACAAATTAAAGCTTTGGCAGTATGCCGAAATTTACGAGGGCGACGGGCTTTGGGACTATCTCGAAAACGTTTGGCAGACGATGAACGATTGTATTGACGCAGGGCTTAAAGCCGACGGCGTTTTAGAGGGCGGCTTAGGCACCGTCCGAAAGGCGAGAACGCTTTACGAGCAGTACGTTTTGAACGAGGCGCAGGAAATGAGGGAAAACAGGCTCGTATGCGCATATGCGTTTGCGGCGAGCGAACAGAACGCCGGCGGCGGAATAGTCGTAACGGCGCCCACTTGCGGCTCTTGCGGCGTTATACCGGCGGTTTTCAGATATTTAAAGCAGAAAAACGACGTTCCCGACAGAGAGATATTAAGGGCGCTCGCCACGGCGGGCATAATAGGCAATATCGTCAAGACCAATGCGTCCATAAGCGGTGCGGAATGCGGTTGTCAAGCCGAAGTCGGCGTCGCATGCTCGATGGCTTCGGCGGGGATAGCGTCTCTGTACGGAATGGACCTCGATCAGATAGAATATGCGGCGGAAATAGCTATAGAACATCATCTCGGCTTGACGTGCGATCCCATTTGCGGGCTCGTGCAGATACCTTGCATAGAGCGCAACGCCGTTGCGGCGCTGAGGGCGCTCAACGAGGTTACGTTAGCCGATTTTTTGAGCGACACGAGAAAAATATCGTTCGACGTCGCCGTAAAGACAATGTACGAAACGGGCAGAGATTTAGCCGGCGGTTACAGGGAAACGGCGCAGGGCGGACTTGCAAAGATATATAAGTAAAATGTATTGCGTAATATTAAAGAGAAACGAAGAAAAAAAGATATTGAACGGCTATCCGTGGATATTCGCCAACGAGGTGTATAAGATAGACGGCAAAGACGTTCGGGGCGCAGTTGCGGAAGTGAGGTCGTTCGACGGCAAATACGTCGGAAAGGGCTTTATCAATCACCAGTCCAAAATCTTGGTGAGGATACTCACGCTCGGTAATGAAGAAATAGACCGCAACTTCTTTAAAGAGAGGGTAGTAAACGCCGTTTCTTACCGCAGACAGCTCGGCTACGACGACAATTATAGGGCAATATTCGGTGAATCCGACCTCTTGCCGGGGCTTATCGTCGACAAGTACGGAGAATATCTCTCCGCTCAATTTCTCTCCCTCGGTATGGAGATGAGAAAGGATATGATATGCGATATTCTTGAAGAGGTGTTATCCCCCAAGGGCATTTATGAGCGGAGCGACGTTGCGGTCAGAAAGAAAGAGGGTTTGGAAGAGAAAAAGGGCGTTTTAAGGGGCGATTTTATCCCCGAAGTCGCAATTATTGAAAACGGCTTAAAACTCGTCGTAGACCTCGAAAACGGTCAGAAAACGGGCTATTTTCTCGATCAGAAGGAAAACAGAGATAATCTTAAACATTACGTTTTTGCTAAGACCGTTTTAGACTGTTTCTGCAACGAGGGCGGCTTTTCTCTGTGCGCCAAAAAGTACGGCGCAAAAGAGGTTACCGCCGTCGACATAAGCGAGAGGGCGATAGAGCTTGTAAAGCGCAATGCGAAACTTAACGGTCTTGAAATAAACACCGAGGTTGCGGACGTATTCGAGATTTTGAGAGAGTACAGAAGGGAAAGGCGCAAATTCGGCGTAGTTATCTTGGATCCGCCGGCGTTTACCAAATCTTCCGACACGGTGAAAGAGGGGTATAAGGGATATAAGGACATAAACGTTACGGGGCTTAAACTCGTCGAAAAGGGCGGCTATCTCGTAACTTGCAGTTGCTCTCAGCACTTAACGCTCAATCTCTTTTTGAAGATGATAGAGGAAAGCGTCAGGGAGAGCGGCGTAACGGCAAAACTCGTTGAAATCAGAACGCAGGGCAAAGACCATGCTTCGATAATAGGTTACGACGAGGGGCTTTATCTCAAAGTCGCCGTAATAAACGTTTTGTGAGGTTAAAAAATGGTAGGTAAAGGAAAGGGCGGTAAGGGCAAAGGCGGAAAAGCCGTAAGATCGAGCGCCGCCGCAACCGAACTCAAAGCTAAAAATATAATATACTACATAGTTATCGCCATAATAGTTTTGACGGTGGTAGCCGTTGCGGCGATAAAATATCTCCAACAAAGCGATGATGGCGGCAGCACTGCGGAGAGCGATCCCGTAAGCGACAGAGAGCCGGTTTCTTCTCAAACGACGTCTGTCGATAAGCTTACCGACCTTAAAATTCAGTTTATAGACGTGGGGCAGGGCGACAGTGCGCTCATCACCTTCCCCGACGGCAAGCACATGCTTATAGACGGCGGCAAGGGCAATAAGACGGTCGAGGCGACTCTCGATAAATACCTCACCGTAGACGGCAAGAAAATCACGATAGACTATTGCGTGGCGACGCACCCCGACGAGGACCATATAGGCTCGCTCGATTACGTCTATGAAAATTACGACGT
>CACXDQ010000212.1 GCA_902766475.1 uncultured Eubacteriales bacterium | reverse complement strand
TTCGGGCTTTACGACAGATATATGGGCATACCCGGCACCGCCGTTAATCTCTATTTTTACCGCCGCAAAGACGAATTTTTCGGCAGCGACGACCTCATTTTGGTAAGGCTTAAAACGGGCGAAATGTATTCCGTCCCTGTCGGCGGGGGAAGATTCAAATACATAGAGGGGCTGACCTTTTCTCAAGCGCCCGTCGGCGTAAACTACAATTTTAACGGCGAGGACGTGTTCATACTCTCTTCTCCCGATGACGGAATGTTCATCTTCGACGGCGACAACGCCGTAAAGGTAGAGGACGCACCGGCGATAACTTCGGCTTGCGTACACTATGAAAGGCTTTTCGCAACGAGCGATCAGACCATCTGGTTTTCGGACGATTTCGATCCGTCTAATTGGTCGGTATCGCTCACCGAGGCGGGCTTTATCGACTTGACGGGCTTTCGCGGCGACTGTCTTAAAGTTGTGAGTTTCCTCGATTATCTCTACGTTTTTCGCCGCTACGGAATAACTAAGATAAACGCCTATGCCAAGCAGACCGACTTTTCCGCAAACGATCTTTTCGTTTCGTCGGGAAGGACGATAGGAAGTTCCATTACCTTTTGCGGCGACGAGATAATTTTTATGACGTCGGAGGGGTTTTACTCTTTCAACGGAATGACGGCGAGGAGAATACTCACCTCATTGGACGGCGTTATAGACTATGACGACGAGGACGTCAAAGGGCAGTTTTATTCGGGAAAAGCTTTCTTCACCGTTACGGCTTTAAACGACGGGTTGCCCGAAAAAATGGTGCTTGTCGTCGACGTCAACAGCGGCAATTATTACTTCATGCAAGGCTTTGATATCGTCGATATTCAACTTATAGACGGACTTTACAACTACAATCTCGCATTTTTGGACAGCGACGGCGACACGGTTTATCTCCTCGATAAAAGCGGTGCGAAAAAGGGTGTTTTGCCCGATGCGTGCTGGTCGAGCAAGCTTACCGATTTCGGCGTTACGGGCAGAAATAAGATCATAGACGAAGTGTCTTTCTACACGACGGCGAAAGCCGAAATTATCGTGTCTAACGGGTATTGGGAGAGAAAGTTCAGCGTAAACGGCGGCAGAAGGCGGCGAGAGATATTTCCGCACATGATAGGCGACAGTTTTAAAATCAAAATAATCTGTAAGGAGGCGACCCCCCGAATAGAAAAACTATCCGTGAGGTTTTCGTATTACCCATGATGAGATCTGACGACAAATACGATTACGGCAAAGCCGCATATTATAAGACGGAAGAGCTTTCGGCAAGGCTATCGGCACTCGAAAAATCGGACGTAGAGCCTGTCTTTAACGAGGTTGAAGCCTATGAAAAGATTTACAAGACCGCCGGTGCGAAAAAGACCATTACGATAAATTGCGCCGTGGAGCATACCGCCGATATGACCGTTACTATGGGCGGTTCGACCGAGGCGACGCTCATCGTGAAGATAAACGGAACGGAACTCTCTCCGATGGGCGAAAACGAGTATTGCCCGACTTTCAAAAAGGGTAAAAACGAGATAACGTTCGAGTTCGAAGGAGGTTATGCGGGTTGGCTTACGCTCTCCGCAATGCTCAGGGGTTATCTCGATTACGTCAAGCCCGATATGAGGGTGAAAGCGTGCGGCGGAAACCATTATAACGTATTGGACGGCGATACTTTCTACGTCTATAATACCAACGATATGGGTACGCCCAAATTCGTCTTTTACAACGTCCTTGACGGCGAGAGCTGGATAAGCACATGGAGCTATATCGTACTTGTGCTTAAAGACGGAAGTCTTAACATAAGGCGATATTACGGCAATTCGCAGAGCAATAACTTCTTTTGCGGCTCGGGATATAAGTGCTGTCAGCCGTATGCCTACGGCGCACGCATCTACCTTTACAGCGTGAGGAGCAATCATCTCTGCGTCGACGAGATAAACGCCAGAGGTGCGCTCACCCTTCGCTCTACCGAATACAGGGCGGCGGATATAAGCTTCAACTGTTACGAAAACGAGGTATATATGGTCGTAACTACGCCGAGCGGAAGTTCTTCGCTCATGAGGTTTACGAGAAACAATTATCTTACGCCCGCCGAAAAACACACGATAGGCAAGGTGAAAAACCCGAAGGTGTGCATTGACGGCGGAAACGTGTCGGTGTGGCATCATAAGGACGGTTTCGTCTTTGAAAAGGCGTTCAACGGAATAGATTTTGCGGACGACACGATAAGATACGAATGCGACGAGGGCGTAATGCTTACCGACGGGCAGACGCTTGTCAGGTACGGCGACGAAATACAATTAATAACTTAATTAAAGCGGAGGTCAATATGGCAATAAAGATAAAACTTGAAGATTTTTTGAACAAGATACTTGAAAAGGTCAAAACACCCGAAAAGGGTGATGACGACGATGTCGAAAACAAGGCGGCAACGGCGGAAGAAAAAACCGAAACGGCGGATAGGGAGCTTTTAAAGAGCGACGTGGGCGCAGAGCTCGACGAGATAGAGAGGGAATATCAGAATAACCCCATAAGGACTTACGGGGGTAAAAAAGTGGCTAATCTCGTCGAACACAAATACGATCCGATGACGGACGAGGAGATAGGCGACCTCGCCAAAGCTTATGCCGACGAAATATATACGAAGGCGGCGGCAACGGCAAAGACAAACGCCGAGGAGAGTAAAAAGAGGTATAAGAGCAACGCTGAAAACGTCAAGGCGAGAATGGAAGAGGCGATCGAAGCGCTCGACAAATCGGCTGAAAAAGCAAAGCAAGACGCCGAAGATCAGGCGCTTAAAAGGGGTATTGCCCGCTCTTCGATAGCGGCGATAAACGTTGCCGGCGTGGACAACGCCGCAATGGAGGCGAAGGGCGAGGTTTACCGAAGTGCCGAAAAGGAGATGGCGGACATCGACGAGAAGATATCCGCTCTCGACGCCAAGCTCGACGACGATCTCGCTCGGCTCGACGCCGAGGCGGCGGCTGAAACCAACAAGAAGATAAAAGAGCTTAAAGACGAGAGGGCGGCAAAGCTCAAAGCCGTTACCGAATACAACAATACGCTGAGGACGAAAAAGGTAAACGAGCTTAAAAAACTCGACGAAGCCGGCGTTTCGACGGCGGAAGAAGATTCGGCGGAATATATCGACAAGACGAACAAGAAGATAGACGTTCTCTATGAGTTTTACCGCTCTCTCGGCAATGGCGCAAAGGCGGCTATAAAAAACGATAAGGAATTTATCGTTTCTCACATCGGAAACGGCGGTTACAACTATCTCAATTCTCTTTTGGACTGAAAATTTGTCTGCGTTTAATTGATATTATTTGAAAATTGTGATATAATGCCATATATGAACGGACTTTTCGGAAAACGCATAAAAGAGGCACGCCTCCATAAAAAACTCACGCAGAAAGACCTTGCGGAGATATTGTGCGTTACCCCGCAAGCTATAAGCAAGTGGGAGAACGGCATAGGGCTGCCCGACGTCGCAATGTTTCCGACCATTTCCGAAAAGCTCGACATTCCCCTCGAAGATCTTCTTACGGACAGCAAAGAAGTGGGCGGCGGCAAAAAAGTCGCCGTAAAGCCGCTTAAACGCAAGGGAAATTTTAAAATAGTGGCTTATATCATGATAGGTATTGCCGTCGCAATGTCGGCGGCTCTCGCCCTCAATATCTATTTTACCGGACAGAACGCTATAAAAAGCGAAATTTTAACAGCCGCTAAAATTTCCGGCAGAGAGAACAATTTCAAGCTCGAATTTACGAGGAACGACGGCTCGAAAGGCGTGTATATAAGAAAATATTTCTTCGACGGCAGATTGCTCTTTTATTATTCTTACGGCGAAGATACGCTCTATAAATACGGCGATACCGTCTATGATGCGGACGGAAACTTTGTAGCGGACAAAAGCGAAGCTTTTTCGATGTTCGACCTCGACTTCATATCCGCATCAGACAGTCTTTCAAGGCTTAAAAACGGCGATTACGGCTATGATTTTTCGGTCGGGTTTAATACGGAGAAGGAGTTTTTGAAAGTCGTTTCGGGCGAGAGCGTTACGTCCGCCTCGGCGCATTTGAGAACGGACGACGGGCTTTTTCGGTTTGCCGAGATAACTTCGGGCGACAAGACGTGTTCCGTCAAGTTTTCTTACGGTTTCGAGATAGATCTCCGTTTTCCCGAATTTATAAATTTTGCTTGACAAATATTTTTTTATGTGCTAACATATTCATCGGTTGTGAGTTTGCTTTTCGCAAATTCCGACGGGGAGTAGTCGCCGCATCGGCGGAATTAAATCACTAACACAAAGCGTCAAGGCTTTTGGTTTAATTTTAAATGACAAGACCGTCCTGTTGTTTTTAATGACAGGTGCGGTCTTTTTTGTTGAAAGCTTACTTTAATAAATAATATTTTCACAAAAGAAAGGAGATAATTAAGCTATGAAAAATTACGTTATAGTCGGCGCAATGGTCGCCGTGGGCATAGGCTCTATGTTCGTTCCGCAGACGGGGAATATCTTTTTGATAATCTTGATGTTCGCCGTCGGGCTTGCGCTTCTCATCAAGGGCGGCGACGTGTTCGTCGACGGGGCGACTTCCATTGCCGAACGCTTTCATATCCCCGAAATACTCATCGGCGCAACCGTCGTTTCCATCGGAACTACTTTGCCCGAAGTTATGGTTTCCGCAACCGCAGCAGTCGGCGGAAGCGGGCAGATAGCTTACGGCAACGCAATAGGCTCGGTAATTTGCAATACGGCGCTTATCGCCGCAATAACGGTTGCCGTAAAGCCCACCGAAACGGACAGAAAAGCGCTTATAATACCCGTAATTTTCTTCTTTGTGTCGGCGGTTTTCTATACGTTTTGCGCATGCGTTTTCAACCGCTTTGACAGATGGATGGGTATCGTCTTGCTCGCCATTTTCGTAGTTTATATAGTTATGTCGTCCGTTCAGGCTAAAAAGAGCTTGCCGCTCATGGGCGAAAAGGGCGAG
>CACXDQ010000211.1 GCA_902766475.1 uncultured Eubacteriales bacterium | reverse complement strand
ATATCTTTTATTATCGATAAAAATATATATTTTTATGATATGGAATATGAGTATGAGATCAAGATCAAGGATAACTTCTTCGATGATGGATTGATGTATGACGAAGCGTTAAAACTTTTAAAAGTAATGTTTGAAAAAGACGATATTTCTCTTGTGCTTTACGGCAAAAAAGATTTAATGCACGAACTTGACAAATACGATATACGTCTTTTGGCAAAAAGCGACGACGTTTCAATTCAGAATTACGTTTTAGGTCAAAGCGGCAACGAAACGTTTAAAGAAGCGCTGATCTCGTCGGGTAAAGATGTCGATCATCCTGCTTTTGCTTTATTTGAGTTATATGAAGAGTATGATAAACGGTTGAAAGATGAAGGTATGTCGTCTTTATATGAAGATATTGAGCTTCCGCTTGTCGACGTTTTATATAATATGGAGTATAACGGCTTCAAAATAGACGTAAACTCTTTAAACGATATGGCGGTCGAGTACGGAAAAAAAGTAGATGAGCTATTAAAAAATATTATACAAATTGCCGGTGAGAATTTTAACCCCAACAGCCCAAAGCAGCTTGGCGTAATTTTGTTTGAAAAACTCGGCTTGAAAGCCGGTAAAAAGACGAAAAACGGTTATTCTACCGGGGCGGAAGTACTGGAATCGCTTGAAAACGAACATGAAATTATTCCGTTAATACTAAAATACAGGCAAATTCAGAAGTTGTATTCGACGTATATTGAAGGTTTTAAGCCGCTTATCGACAGAAAAACAGGGCTTGTCCACACTTCGTTTTTACAAACAATGACCACTACGGGCAGATTGTCGTCAAGAGAGCCTAATTTGCAGAATATCCCCGTCAGAGAAGCCGAGGGCAAAGAGATAAGAAAACTTTTTATTTCTTCTTTCGATGGCGGGAAGATCGTCGGGGCGGACTATTCTCAAATAGAACTCAGATTGCTTGCTCATTTCAGCGGATGCGAGCCGCTTATCGACGCATTTAATACGGGTAAAGATATTCATTCACTTACTGCGTCACAAGTGTTCGGCGTTCCGCTCAATATGGTAAATTCCGAAATGAGAAGAAGCGCAAAAGCGGTAAATTTCGGCATTATATATGGAATTTCCGATTTCGGATTAGCTAAACAGTTAAAGATTTCTCCTAAGCGTGCCGGCGAGTATATCAAGAAATATTTCGAGATGTATCCGAGCGTCAAAGAATATATGGACGACAACGTTAAATTTGCAAAAGAGCATGGTTACGTTTGTACTTTGCTTGGCAGACGACGTTATATAAGGGAAATAAATGCCGCTAATTATAATCTCCGTTCTTTCGGGGAGAGGGCGGCGATGAATATGCCCCTTCAAGGTACAGCCGCAGATATTATTAAACTTGCAATGATAAAGGTCTATGAGAGGATAAAAAGAGAAAATATCAAATCAAAGCTTATACTGCAAGTTCATGACGAATTGATTATCGATACTCATCCCGATGAAGTTGATATCGTAAAAGAAATACTTTTAGATGAAATGAATGACGTGATAAAGCTGAAAGTTCCGCTTATAGCGGAAACGGAATGCGGTGACAGGTGGTTCGATGCAAAGTAAATTGATTGCTGTTACGGGTGGTATCGGAAGCGGAAAGTCTACAGTAACAAAGATGATAAAAAGGCTTGGCTACGCCGTTTTCGATCTCGATAAAATCTATTCTGATATTTTGAAAAACCCTGTATTTTTACGGAAATTATGTGAAGAAATCGGAATTCCTCCGAAATGCGAGAACGGCGAATACGTCTTAGACAGAGAACGTGTATCAAAGCTTGTCTTTTCGGATAAAAACGCACTTTTGAAACTCAATTCGTTTACGCATCCAAAGATAATGGAAGAGCTTTCTTTAAGGATAAAAAGCGAAAACCTTGAAATAGCTTTTTGCGAGGTGCCGCTGCTATTTGAAAGTGGGCTTGAAAAATATTTTAATAAAATAATCGTTGTAATGCGTAGCTTGGAAGATAGGATCGCCGCCGTATCAAACAGAGATGGAAAAACTTCCGAACAAATAAAAAAAATAATGGAAAATCAATTTGATTATACTAATTTTTCTCCCGATGATAATACTATAATAATAGAGAATAACGGAGATATATTTGAGCTTGAAGAAAAAGTTTCGTCCATTATCAAAAAAATTCTTTAAAACTATTTCCGTCGCTATTATAGCGGCGGTTATATTTTTAGCGCTGTATTTATCATGTAAAGTGTTTGTTTTTCCAAAAAAATATAGTGAAAACGTTCGTTTTTTTGCAGATAAATACGGCGTAGAAAGTAATTTTGTTTATTCGGTAATAAAATGCGAAAGTTCTTTCAGGGAAAATGCGGTGTCGGATAGCGGAGCTGTCGGTATTATGCAGATAATGCCCAAAACAGCCGATTTTATTTCGGAGAATTTTTTCGACGGAAAAGATTACGATCTTTTCGACGTCGATATAAATATAGAATTCGGCGTAAGGTATATTGCTTATCTGTATGAAAAATTCGGAGATAAAAGGAGTGTTTTGGCAGCTTATAACGCAGGTGAAGGCAACGTTAAAAAATGGCTTTCCGACAAAAAATATTCCGTGGACGGCGTAAGGATAGATATAACGCCTTTTACCGAAACAAACGATTATATTTCAAGAGTAATGACAGTTGAACGCTTTTACTGTATTTTATATGGGAGCGAATAAAAAATTGTAAAGTATATTTGTAAAAAACTTGAAAAAATTGTCAATTTCTGTTAAAATTATATTGAGGTACAACATGCAGGAATTTTTGACAAAATTAAACGACGAACAAATCGCTCCGGTAATGCAGACCGAAGGCGCTGTTTTGGTTATTGCGGGTGCGGGCAGCGGTAAAACGAGAGTTTTAACGAGCAGAATTGCAAACCTCGTTCTCAATAAAGGCGTTGATCCATATAACATTTTAGCTATAACGTTTACTAATAAAGCCGCAAACGAGATGAAAGAAAGGCTTGAAAACCTCATCGGAAACGTTTCCGATATGTGGGTTTGCACTATACACTCGATGTGCGTGAGGATTTTGAGATATTCAGCCGATAAAATCGGTTATGATTCTAATTTTACAATTTATTCCGAAACGGACAAAGATAAGGTTTTGAAGAGAATTATTATATCTCTTACGCTCGATCAGGATAAGTATTTCAAAAACGTTAAAAACTATATCTCGTTGATAAAGAATAAAGATTTGTCTTTTGACGAATTCAGAGAACAAAACCCCCGTTTGAAGGATATAAGCGACTATATCAGGATAATGGAAGCATATGAGGACGAGCTTAAAAAGTCGAACGCATTCGATTTTGACGATCTTCTCATAAAAACTTATCACCTTTTAGCTGAAAACAGAGACGTTCTCGAAAGATTTGCCGGAAGATTCAAGTATATACATATCGACGAATTTCAGGATACTAATACCGTTCAGTATAACATAGTAAAACTTTTGTCCTTCGTTCACAAAAATATATTTGCCGTCGGCGACGACGACCAAAGTATATACGGTTGGCGAGGTGCGGAGATAGATAACATACTTAATTTTGAGAAAGATTTCAAGGCTGCAAAGACGTTTAAGCTCGAAAGAAATTATCGTTCCACCAAGAAGATCCTCGAGCTTGCCAACGCCGTTATTTCACATAATATCAAGAGAAAGACAAAGGTTTTGTGGACGGATAATTCCGAAGGCGTAAGACCCGAAATGTTTGTTGCGAACGAAGAATCTGACGAGGCGCAGTACACGGCGCTTCAAATTAAAAACCTTGTGAGAGAAAGGGGATATAAATATTCCGATTTTGCCGTTTTGATGAGATTGAATGCGCTATCCCGTTCTTATGAGCAAGAGTTTATGAAATACGGCTTGCCTTGTCGTGTTTACGGTGGCTTTAAGTTCTTTGAAAGAAAAGAGATAAAAGACCTTACGGCGTATTTGAGAATTCTTTGCAATCCTTTGGACAACGAGGCTGTTTTAAGGGTTATAAATGTTCCTAAAAGAGGTATAGGCAATAAATCTATCGAGGTTTTGACCGATTATGTAAATAAGACGGGGTTTTCCGTGTTTGACGCAGTATTCGATTATGAAAGTTTGGACCTTAATTCCGGTGCAAAAAATAAAATATGCAGCTATAAGGAAATTTTGTCAAAACTCATTTTAGATAAAGAAAATATGGGTCTTACCGAGCTTGTCAAGTCTGTGATCGATCGAACTGACTTCAATTTGTGTTTCGATGTGGCGGTTTCCGAGGACAGAGATAAATTGGCTAACGTAAACGAATTTGTTTCGTCCGTCGAAGAATTCGAAAGAGCAAACCCTAACGCAACACTTTCGGAATATCTGAATAATATTACTTTAAGCTCGGATACCGACGAGATAAACGAGGGTGAATTCGTTTCGCTTGCTACCGTTCATTCCGTTAAAGGGCTTGAATATAAATGTGTTTTTATCTGCGGAATGGACGATTCGATTTTTCCCATTGATAGGGCTAACGAATCGCCTGACGAACTTGAAGAAGAACGCCGTTTGCTTTACGTTGCGATAACGAGGGCAAAAGAAAGGCTTTATATCACGAGGGCGAGAAGCAGATTTTTGTACGGCTCGAGAAAGCCTACGTCGCAATCTATGTTTTTAGACGAGGTCGCACCCGTTCTCGGAATATCGACGGGCAGACGTTCATATTCTCTTTATGACGGTGATTACAGACGTAATTCTTCTTATGACGATGGATACTCGGGCTATGATCGCCAAGAACGAAGAGTCGGTTACGATACGCAATATAAGCCCGAAAGGACAAGTTATAGCGGTAATTCAAGTTATTTCGGCGGA
This sequence comes from uncultured Eubacteriales bacterium, assembly GCA_902766475.1. Taxonomy (GTDB): domain Bacteria; phylum Bacillota; class Clostridia; order Christensenellales; family Borkfalkiaceae; genus UBA10281. The sequence continues at coordinate 9,846 of CACXDQ010000211.1, read as the reverse complement.
TATTCTTATACGCAGTCTACTGCGGCGAAAACAAATTCAAATTATGGGTTTTCGGGATCGTTTAAATCGAGCAACGGTCAAACGGCAACGCCGATTGCAAACGAAAAAGATCTGTCGGGATATGTGGCAGGCGCTAAGGTAAAACATAAAAAATTCGGTGAAGGAACGATAATTTCCATCAAAAATTCGGGCAGTGAAATTATAGGCGATATAGCTTTTAAAGGCTACGGCGTAAAATCTCTCGTCTTGAAAATGGCGCCCATCGAACTTATTAAGGAGTAAACCGTCATGGACAGAATGAAGGAGCTTGTACAGATATTAAACAGATATGCTTACGAATATTACGTTCTCGATAACCCGAGCGTTTCGGATAGAGAATACGACAAGCTCTACGACGAGCTTTTAAATCTTGAAAGCCAATCGGGCGTTGTCCTTTTTGATTCTCCGACTCGTCGTGTCGGCGGTGAGCCGATATCCGAGTTTTCAAAGCATACTCATATAAACAGGCTATACAGTCTTGATAAATGCGTAACATACGAAGAGCTTGAATCGTTTGACGAACGTGTCAGAAAAGTTGTCAAAAATCCGCAATATTCCGTTGAATTTAAGTTTGACGGTCTTACGATTTGCCTTACTTATGACGATGGGAAATTCGTCTGTGCGGCAACGAGGGGAAACGGAATAAAGGGAGAGGACGTTACTGCGCAAGTTTTAACTATTAAATCTTTTCCGCTCGTCATTCCTTTTAAGGGTAAAATAGAAGTTCAGGGTGAAGCGATAATCAAACTTTCAACTCTTGAAAGATATAATGAATCTGTTTTGGAAGAGGACAGACTGAAAAACGCAAGAAATGCGGTTGCGGGTGCGATTAGAAATCTCGATCCCAAAGTTACGGAACTTCGTCATCCGGAAATACTATTTTATAACGTCAATTATATCAAGGGAAAAGAGCTTAAATCACAAGAAGAAATAATGAGTTTTTTGCGTGAAAACGGTTTTAAAGTTTTCGATTATTTCAAGATTTGCGACAATCTTGACGAGGTGAAGAACTGCATAGAAGAAATTGAAAAAAAGAGAAGAGAAATCGACGTTTTAACAGACGGCGTCGTAATAAAACTAAACGATACTTCTATGAGGTCAGAACTCGGGTTTACGGATAAATCGCCGAGGTGGGCTACCGCTTATAAGTTTGAAGCCGAAGAAGCGGTTACGACAGTAAGAGATATAAAATGGCAAGTTGGCAGAACGGGTAAGCTTACTCCGCTCGGAATACTCGACCCCGTAGATCTCGGCGGAGTTACGGTCAAGAAGGCTACACTTAACAATTACGGCGATATTTTAAGAAAAAAAGTCGAGATAGGAAGTTCTGTCGTTATTCACAGAAGCAATGAGGTAATTCCGGAAATTCTCGGCATAACCGACGACAGCCCGAAGGGTATAAAAGTTGAAAAACCGACGGTTTGCCCGTTTTGTAAGACGGAACTTGTCGAAAACGGCGCAAACATTTTTTGCCCGAATACAGATTGTAAACCGAGGGTGGTCGCAAAATTTGCCAATTTTGCTCAGAAAGACGGTATGAATATCGACGGATTTTCCGAAAAGACCGCTTCTCAATTTTACGACAAATTTAATTTGAGAAATTTTTCGGATATTTACGATATAACGAGAGAGCAGCTTTTATCGCTCGAAGGTTTTAAAGATAAAAAAGCCGATAATCTTTTATTATCGCTTGAAAAATCTAAAGATGTTTCGCTTGATAATTTTATTTATGCGCTTGGAATTGACGGAGTAGGCAAAAAAACCGCCAAAGACCTTGCGGCTAAGTTTTCGGATATAAATAATCTTATGTCTGCGTCTTATGACGACTTGATCTCAGTTGCGGATATAGGCGATATAATTGCGAAAAATATCATGTCGTTTTTTAGTGAAAAATCAAACGCAGACGAAATAGAAAAGCTTTTAAAATGCGGCATAAAACCTATATATAATCTTGTAATTTCCGAATCGTTTTTTACCGGTAAAAAAGTAGTTTTGACAGGCACTCTTTCTTCATTTAAGCGTGACGAAGCGACAAAGCTTATTGAGGAACGAGGCGGTAAAGTTATAGGCTCTGTTTCCAAAAACACGGATTTGGTGCTCGTGGGCGAAAATCCCGGAAGTAAATATGACAACGCCTTAAAGCTCGGTATAAAAATAATTGATGAAGATGAGTTTAAAGGGCTGTTATATACTTGATATTTATTTTAAAGTATGATATAATATCATAGCTTACAAGGGAGATTATACGATGCAGAGCATGACCGGATACGGAAAAGCCGAGTATAATAACGACGGTTTGAATTTGTCCGTAGAATTAAAAACGGTAAACAACAGATTTTTAGATCTCATCCCAAAATATCCGAGAAGTTTTATTTCGCTCGACGATACGATAAGAAAAACCGTTCAATCAAAGATCAAACGTGGTAGAGTTGAACTTTTTATAACTTACTCTAACACTTCCGATTCCGGAAAGACTATAAGCGTTGATAATGGTCTTGCTGCTCAATACGTTTCAGCGGCAAAGTCTTTATCTTCGGAATTTTCGGTAGAGAACGATTTCACGGTTACTTCATTGATGCGTTCTCCGAACGTCATTTCCGAAACCATATCGGACGATATTTCCGAAAACGTGAACGAAATTGTTATTTCAACTCTTAATTCCGCTCTCGACGGTTTAAACGAAATGAGAAAGGTTGAGGGGGAAAAGCTCAAAACAGATATTTTATCGAGGGCAGATATAGTCGAAGAGCTTGTCGGTAAGATTTCCGATAGAGCTCCTTTGATAAAGGTCGAGTATGAGGAAAAAATTCGTGAAAGAATGAAAGAAATTCTTCAGAACGTCGATTATGATGAATCGAGATTGCTTCAAGAGGTTGCGATTTTTGCCGATAAAAGCAATATCGACGAAGAATTGACAAGGCTTAAAAGTCATATCGCTCAACTCAGAAATATTTGTCAAAGCGACGAGGATGTCGGAAAACGGCTTGACTTTTTAATGCAGGAATTCAACAGAGAAACCAATACGATTTGTTCTAAATCTAATGATATTGAAATAACCAAGTGCGGTTTAACGCTTAAAAATGAGATTGAAAAGATGCGTGAACAAGTTCAAAATATAGAATAATTTTAAAAGGAGATCCTATTATGATAAACATTCCTTCTATAGACCGTCTTGCCGAAAAAGTCGGCTCTAAATATGCGCTTTGCGTTATCGCTTCCAAGAGAGCAAGACAGCTTATCGACCATGCGCAAAATCAGGGGTTGACCGATTTGCCCAACCACGAAAAGCCGCTTACCGCAGCGGCTAAGGAAATTGACGAGGGTAAGGTTACCGTATCTAAGTATTGATTTTAATAATGGCATAATTCTTTAACGAGAGTTGTGCTTTTTATTTTGATTCCGCAATTTTCGGAGGGGCTATGATTGCCGAAGTAATAGTCGATATCGCTCACAGCGATATCGACAAAGTTTTCGATTATTTAATATTAAATAGCGACGTTTCTTTGGGCAGTCGTGTTGAAGTTCCTTTCGGGCGTCAAAAGATCGAAGGTTTTGTTATAGGAATAAAGGAAAGTTCCGATTTGCCTGTCGAGAAAATTAAGCCTATAATTTCGGTTTTGGACGATTTTCCGGCTATAAGCAAAAATCAGCTCGAACTTGCTTATTTTATCAAAAACAGATACCACGTTCCGTTTGCGCTTGCTTTAAGATTGTTTATACCGGCGGAGCTGAGAGGCGGCAGAGTTAAGGAAAGAATTGTTTCCTATGCAAGTCTTAATAGTTCTCTTTCGCCGATAGAGATGGCTTCTTCGCTCAGAAAAGGAGCGACGGCGCAAGCAAACGCAATAGGCTTTCTAAACTTACAAGGCAAGGTAAAACTTTCGGAAATAAACGAAAAGTTCGGAAATTCGGCGATAAAAGCTTTGATAGAAAAGGGCTTTGTCGTCGTAGAACAGGAAAAAGCCGGCAGACAACCGTATAAAGAACTTGAAAGTTTTTCCAAAGAAGTTGAGTTGACCGAAGAGCAAAAGTCGGCTATTTCGTCTATTGAAAATACAGATAAAACGATTTCGCTGTTGTTCGGCGTTACGGGTAGCGGTAAGACAGAGGTTTATTTGCGGCTTATAAACGACGTTTTAAATAATGGTAAAACCGCAATAATGCTCGTTCCCGAAATTGCTCTTACGCCGCAGATGTTGAGGCAACTTCGTGCCCGTTTCGGTGATAACGTTTCAATTTTACATAGCGGCTTATCGGCGGGCGAAAGATATGACGAATGGCTCAGACTTAAAACGGGCGAGGCTAAAATCGCAATAGGTGCGAGAAGCGCAGTATTTGCTCCTCTTGAAGATATCGGCTTGATAATTATCGACGAGGAACACGACGGTAGTTACGAAGCCGAAACAAGCCCGAGATATAAAACCATTGATATAGCGATTAAAAGAGCGGAGATATACGGGTCTAAACTTGTTTTGGGAAGCGCAACGCCGTCAATCGAAAGTTACGGCAAGGCGTTATCGGGAGAATACAACCTTGCGGAGATGAAAAACCGTATCAACGGTAAGAATTTACCCGATTTTATCGTTGCCGATATGCGAAGCGAGATAAGAAACGGCAATGAAAGTATTTTTTCATCGTACTTAAAAGAAGAGATCGCTAAATGCTTATCGAGCGGTAATCAAGCGATATTATTTCTCAACAGAAGGGGTTATTCTCAACAAGTATTATGCAGAGATTGCGGATACGTTGCGAAATGCGAAAATTGCGATATTACCCTAAATTATCACAGAGATTCCAATCTTCTGAAATGCCATTATTGCAATGCTTCATACAGAATGCTTAGCGCATGTCCGGAATGCGGATCAACGAATCTCAGTTATAGCGGAACGGGTACGCAAAAAATCGTTTCCGAGCTTAAAAGGCTTTTCCCGGACGTTGGAATTTTGAGAATGGATAATGACACGACACAGACAAAAGAGGGTCATTACAATATTTTAAAAGATTTTGCTGACAAAAAAGCCGATATTTTGGTCGGTACACAAATGGTCGCAAAAGGTCATGATTTCCCATCGGTAACACTTGTCGGAATCCTTGACGCCGATATGAGTTTGTATTTTTCCGATTACAGAAGCGGAGAAAGAACCTTTCAGCTCATAACGCAAGTTGCCGGTAGAAGCGGAAGAGCGGATAAGAAAGGCGTAGTTGTCTTGCAGACTTATAACCCGTCTAACAGCGTTCTGAAATTTGCGCTTAATTACGATTATAAGGGCTTTTTCGAGAGAGAAAATTCTTTGAGAAAGTCTACCGGTTTTCCTCCTTATGCGCTTATTTTAAGGGTTATGATCGAATCTGAAGATGATTTGACGGCAATGGAAACGTTGAAAAAGATCTATGAAAGAATTAAACCCTTATATGAAGAAAATAGGAACGAATTTTTGTTTTTTAATAAGATGAAAAGCCCCGTAAAGCGCATTAAAAACAAATACCGCTATCAGGTTTTGATGCGCTTACACGTAAATAATTCAGATATTAAGGACAAGATTTACAGTGAATGTCTGGCGTTTAAGACAAATAAATGCCTCGTATATATAGAAGAAAATCCATCGAGTTTATTTTAGGAGAAAATTATGGCTATTTTACCGATTTTACAGATTGGCGACGAAACGTTGAGAGAGAAGTGTGAGCCCGTAACGAGTTTTGATTTGAATTTGGCGTCGCTTTTAAACGATATGAAAGAAACTTTATATGACGCAAACGGGGCGGGGCTTGCGGCGCCGCAGGTCGGCGTTACAAAGCGCATATTTGTCGTAAGCGTTGACGAGGGTTATTTTGAATTTATAAACCCGGTAATTTTAGGAACTTCCGGATCTCAATACGGCGTCGAAGGGTGTCTATCCGTTAAGGGGAAATGGGGCGACGTAAAACGCCCGAAAAAAGTTACGATAAAGGCGTTCGACAGATTCGGTAAACCTTTTAAAATCGTTGCCAAGGACTTTTTCGCAAAGGCGATAAGTCATGAATACGACCACTTAGAGGGCATTTTATATACCGATAAAGCAGATAATTTGAGGGATGAACAAGAATGAGAATAATTTATCTCGGAACGCCCGAATTTGCCGTTCCTCCGCTCGAAAGTATTATTAACAGCGAAAAGCATGAGGTCGTCGCCGTTGTAACGCAACCGGACAGACCGGTTGGAAGAAAGGCGATAATAACACCTTCACCCGTAAAAATTGTTGCACAAAAAAACAATATACCCATATTACAGTTTGAAAAGATAGGTAAAGAAGGAGTTGAGGCTCTTAAAGCGATTAACGCCGACGCAATGGTAACGTGCGCCTACGGGCAGATATTGACGAAAGAGATAATTGATATTTGTAAATTCGGTATTTACAATATTCACGCTTCGCTTCTTCCAAAATATAGGGGGGCTGCGCCAATTCAGTATGCTGTCATAAACGGCGAAAAGACGACCGGTATAACGATAATGAAGACAGACGTCGGGCTTGATACGGGCGATATTGTCGAAAGTTTTGAGTTGCCGATTTTAAAATATGAAACGGCCGGAGAGTTAGCTGAAAGATTGTCGGATCTTGCATCGAAAATAATTTGCGAAGTTCTCGATAATATCGAGAGTGGAAATATCGTTTTAAAAAAGCAGGACGACAACTTATCGTCTGTCGTAAAAACTATCAAAAAAACAGATAATATCATTGATTTTTCAAAAGATAATATAACTGTTGCAAATTTTATCAACGGCATGAACCCTTGGCCGATAGCTCAAACCGTTTTAAATGGTAAAACCATAAAAATTTACAGAGCGGAATTTTCGGAGGGATGCGGAAACGTCGGTGAGGTTTTATGTGCCGAAAAAGAAATTATCGTTGCGTGCGGATCGGGCGCAATTAAGATAACCGAAATTCAGGAAGAGGGCGGAAAGCGTCTTAAAGCCTCCGATTTTATCAACGGAAGAAAAATATTCAAAGGTGATATTTTGGGCAAATGATTAATACATTTTACGATTGTTACAACGTTTTGAGTAAGGTGTATTCTTCGGCTGCATATTTGAAACAAGCCTTAAACGACACCTTTATTGAAGAGTTGAATCGCTCTAATATTACAAAGATTTGTTATGGTGTACTCGACAAAGATATTCAATTTGAATATTATATTTCAATACTTTGCGTTAAACGACCGAAAACCTCGATAAGAATTATTCTTAAAATTTCGATGTATTGTATCAAGTATCTTTCTACGGCAAATTATGCGGTAGTGGATAATGCCGTTGAGCTTGTTAAAAAGCTCGGAAAAGGCGGTACGTCGGGTTTTGTCAATGCTTTTTTAAGAAAATTTATCAGCCATGAAATTGATTTGCCGCATGGTGAAATCGAAAGGCTTTCAGTTCAATATTCATATCCCGTTTTTGCTGTAAAAAAGCTTATAAAAGATTATGGAATCGATATTGCTGTTTCCTTAATGAGCGCCGATACGGAGCGAACGTGCGTCAGGTTTGATAAAGGCGAAAATAGCGAAGAATACTTAAAGAATTTAAAACTTTCATCTTTTGAAACACCATTTAAAAACGCTTATTTTATCGAAAATTTTAAAAGAAACGAGGACTATGATAAAGGGGTTTATACGTTTCAGTCGATAGGGAGTATAGCTATTTGCGATATGGTCGAAAGCGGCGAAAACCTATTGGACGTGTGTGCGGCGCCCGGCGGCAAAAGCGTTTATTTAGCAGATAAATTTAAAGCAGTAACTTCATGTGATATTCACGAGCATAGAGTTAAGCTTATAGAAGAATATGCAAGACGGATGAGAAAGGAAAATATTTCCGCAATTCAATGCGATTCTTCGATTTTTAACAAAGATTTCTTTGGTAAATTCGACTCAGTTCTTGCCGACGTACCGTGCAGCGGTTTCGGAGTAATTAAGGACAACCCCGATATTAAGCTTTTCAGAAGGGAAGAAGATATATATTCTCTCTCGAAATTACAGTATAAAATTTTACAAAACGTTTCAAATTACGTTAAATCGGGCGGTTATTTATATTATTCTACATGTTCTGTTTTTAACGAGGAAAATGTAGATAACTGTAAAAAGTTCTTGAAAGAACACAGCGACTTTGAATACGTTGATTGCGAAAGCCCTCTTAGGAACGTTAAAAGGGAAGTCGGTATACAGTTTTTACCCGATATTTCATACGGGGCCGGTTTTTATTTTTGTAAATTCAGGAGGAAGTAATGCGCATTCTTCAAGATTACAATGAAAACGAAATAAAAGATATTTTGCTTTCTTTGGGTGAAAAATCGTACAGGGCAAAACAGATTTTAAGGGGTATTTCGTCTGGCAGAAAACTTTCGGAAATTACAGATTTAAGCAAAGATTTCAGAAATATTCTAACGGCGAATTATTACGATCTGCCCGTCGAGATAATCGAGAAAAAAGTTTCCGAAAAAGACGGCACGGTTAAATATCTTTTCCGCCTTTTTGACGGAAACGTTATCGAGGGTGTGCTTATGAAATATAAGTACGGAAATACTCAATGCGTTTCGACTCAAGTCGGTTGCAGAATGGGTTGTACGTTTTGCGCTTCTACGTTAGACGGTCTTGTGAGAAATCTTTCCGCAGGTGAAATTTTTGCTCAAATTGCAATGGTAAACGCAGATCTTGGCGGTAACGTTGACGATAGAAAGGTTACAAACGTCGTTTTGATGGGTAGCGGCGAGCCGCTCGATAATTACGATAGCGTCATTAAATTTATAAGAAATATTTCAGCAAAAGAGAGCCTTAACGTAAGCCCGAGAAATATCAGCCTTTCAACTTGCGGTTTAGTGCCGAAAATTTATGATTTTGCCGAGGAAAATCTGCCTGTAAACCTTACTATTTCTCTTCATAACCCCTTTGATGATGACAGAAAAAAACTTATGCCTATTGCAAATTCTTATTCCGTTAAAGAAATTTTAGATGCGTGCTCGTATTATTTCGGCAAGACGGGCAGAAGATATATTTTCGAGTATTCTCTCGTAAAAGGCGTAAACGATACGAAAAGATGCGCCGATGAGCTTATCAAGCTTTTAAAGGGCAGACCTTGCCACGTTAATTTGATAAGACTTAACGCCGTTAAGGAAAGAAACCTTGAAGGGACTTCCGAAAAGGACGCAAGAAGATTTATGTCGCTACTTGAAAACGGAGGAATATCCGTCACGCTAAGGCGACAGATGGGTAACGATATCGATGGGGCTTGCGGTCAATTAAGGCGTAAATTCTTAAAATCAAAAGAAGAAGGCGCTCTATGACGGGGCAGGTCGTTAAAATCGTTTCGGGAATTTTCAGTGTTTTTCATGACGGTATGATTACCGATTGCACCGCCAAAGGACTTTTAAAGCATAAGAAAAGCGATATTTTGACTGGTGATTTCGTAGACGTCGACGAAAACAACGTAATAACAAACATTCTTGAACGTAAAAACAGTTTTTCTCGTCCGAGCGTTGCCAACGTAGATATTGCGGTAATTGTTATTTCAAAAAAACCTTCTCCCGATTTTCACCTTATCGATAAGCTTATCGTTGCAAGCAATTTTGTCGGCGTTCCCGTTATTATCGTCGTTAATAAGACTGATTTAGATCATTCGTTTATAGATGATGTCTATGCCGATTATTGTAGGGCGGTCGATAAAATTTTCGGAGTGTCGTCTATAAACGGTTTCGGGCTCGACGAACTTGTCGCTTACCTTGACGGTAAATTAGCAGTGTTTACGGGACAGTCGGCAGTTGGTAAGACGTCGATCGTAAATGCCGTTTT
>CACXDQ010000210.1 GCA_902766475.1 uncultured Eubacteriales bacterium | reverse complement strand
CCATTCCGTCACGGATAAGCCCGAGATCGGTAAAATAGGTATCCCAATAGAAGAAGTTGACGAAAAGCTCGTCTATGCAAGGCGTGGTATATGGCGACGGCATCTTTATAAAAGAAAGCTTGTCGCTCTCGCCCGGTATCCTTATTACGTTTTTCCAGTTTTTGGTAATGTATTCGTGTACAGTCATTTTATCACCGCTTGAAATTTGGTATAACAAATACGCCTTCGCCCACGGCGAGAGCTTTTTCGTAAACTCCGCTGGTTAAGCGTTCTTCCGTAGCCTCGCCCTCTCTATATACTATCGCACTTTGTGCGCCCGTAAATTCGGCGCTTGTTTTTACTTGGCGTTTTTTTGCGGGATTTGAGTAGTTTACGAACATATAGCCCCACTTATCGCCTTTTTTGAAGCACCCGACAAGCACCTCGCCGTCTGTCTTTACCTTGCCTATAACGCCCCTTTCTTCCCCTTTTAAGGTCAAGCCGTCAACGAGGTCGAAAGCCTTTTTATTCTCTCTTTTTTGTCCGAAAGAGGTAAACGCACCTTGCCACTCGAACGCCCTCACGACTTTCGCCATGGGAAGCGCCCTTTTATTAGCCTCTTTCACGAGGTCGAATATTATCTTTTCCTTACAGTTTTCCTCGACGATCCCCTCAAATTTAAAGGCGCTTACCGTCTTATAACAGAAATACTCGAAAAGTCCGACTCCGCACGCCATACCCGTGTATAGCTGAAAGGTGAAATCTTCAACCGAGTTTTGCCTTACTTCCTTTGAGTTTTCGCTCGTGTTTCTGAAAGCCTGAACGCATATCCCCGTTACCGCACGGGCCTTTCCGACAGATCTTCTTCTGTTATGATCTCTTGCGGCGACGGCGCACGTCAATATATCGAAAAGATAGTGGTCGGGCAGTTTTTCTCTGTCCTGATATGGGTAATTGTCAAGGCAAACGCTCGCCTCGCAGCCCCTCAAATTTTTCACTATAAGCTCGATATACCCGTCTATAAGTTCACGATAGCGGGTTTGTTTCTCCTCTTTCGTCGTGTCGTCGACGTCATAATAATAGTGATCCCAACTCGACGACGGAACGTGATTTTGGTGCCAGAATTTGTCGGGGTAATACTTATTTTTCCACTCTACAAGCTTAAAATACTGATCGAAAGCGGCGTATTTGCTCTCGTCAGCCCAGCTCGTCGCCGGATTGTCGCCCGTCTTTAAAAAGGCTTCGTCCGACATGTAAAACCCTTTTATTATTCCGCCGAATTTTTGAAATTCGTCCGTTATCTTGCGCCTCGGTATGCGGTAGGGCGTTCCGTAGTTGGAACGCTCCTTTTCCGCATCGTCGTTGACAAAATAGTCGGCGTCGTTAAACATATTTCTTATAAATACGCCCAAGCCCTTTTTACCTATCGCCTCGATTGCTTCAAGGTATTTTTCGTCGACTTGCCCGTCTTTTGTAAGTTTAACGTCGTCCTCGGTCAAAATAAAATTATTAAGACCTAAATCGGCATACAGCGAAAGCTGATCATCGTCGAGAGGATCGGGGGGAATATCCGCAAAGGTTACGAAATCTTCCCCGTCCTCGAATTCTTCAAAATGACGTATTTGTCTGTCATCCATTATAGAAAGTCCTCCCACATCAATAGTTAAATACTTCTACGCTCCAATTCGTTCCGTTGAACGTCATTTTATAGGTCTTTGTCAAGGTATAATCAACCCCGTCGAACGTAAACACAGAGCCCGCCGAGATAATGCAGACGCTTTCGGTAGTTGCGCCGCTATTGAAAATGGGGTTGATATATATCGTTCCGTCGATAAGAGCCATCTGATACCAAGCCGGCGTCGTATTGCCCGTTATGATGAGTTTGTGATCGCCAGAAAGGAAGTTTGCCGTCGGAACGTCGGAAGCGAGATCCGATCTTATCTGCACGAGCGTTTCATTAGTATAACCGGTCGGCGTGAGCGTAATGACTTTGCCCGAAATAGCCGTCATCGCCCAAGCTCCGCCCGTGTACATAAATCTGTACGTCTTGTCGAAAACGTAGTTGAGTTTTCCGTCAAGGCAGATAGACGAGCCTTTCTCTATCCTATAAACGGCGCCTTCCTGTACGGCATTGAAATGCGGCGTAAGGTAGACGTTTCCGCTGTTTGCGTCTACGGAAAATTCAAACCAACCCGGCGTAAACGTGCCCGACTGAACGAGTTCAACGCCGTTTTCGTCGGCAGTGAAATTCTTTATGTTTGCGGTCGTGCCGTCTATGGTCGTTTTCATCTGTATAAGCTCGGAAGTGGAATAGGTCATCGCAACGCCGAACTCAACGTCTTTAACGCCGACGTAAACGTCGGTGGTATAAGTCCATTTGTCGCCAACCATCTTCAATCCGAAATCTGCGGCTAAAACGTATTCATAGCCGTTCATAGCTATCGTAGAGCCTGCCTTTACGGTGATTATATCGCCCTCGGTCGGGTTATGTCCCATCGTGTTGAACTGAAGAACTCCGCTTGCCCAATACTGCACTGACGAGAAAGAATATTCCGCTCCGTTGAGCGTTGCAGTGATATCCGTATCGGTTATCACGCCCTCGGTGAAACCGT
>CACXDQ010000209.1 GCA_902766475.1 uncultured Eubacteriales bacterium | reverse complement strand
TTTCTTTCCGCAACCGTCAAACACCGTCGAAAACCCTCGAAAATAAAAAAAAGCGGGCGAAAAGCCTTTTATCTGCTTCTCGCCCGCCGTTTTTCGGCTTTTTATCCGCCATATAACTCAATTCATATCGTTTTCAACGAGTTTTTCGTATTCCGCAAACACCTCGTCGGCAAGGTTGTCGTCCTCGACCATCACGAAAGATTGTTCGCCGTCCTCATTTTCGGTAACCTCGAAGATAATCACTTCGTCGTCGTCTATCCAATCGTAATGCTCCGAAGGCTGCATTACCGAAAAAATTCTGCCTTCCATCTCTATATTGGCAAGCTCGATAAACTCTATTTCTTGTCCGTCGTCGGTGGTAAGAACTATTCCGCCGTCGCCCTCATACATTGCGTCATCCATATTTTTCTCCTTTTAATCGACTTATAGCCCAAAGTTTTATCTGTTACATTATACCATATCGCAATTCTTTTTTCAATCTTTTAAAGCATATTGATTTGAAATTTTCGGCGCACGGCATTTTCTTTTTAATACCGTGCGCCTTAGCCGAATGAAAATAAGATAAATGACACGGCTTGGGCAAGTTCAACTTTGTTTTCATTCGGCTAAACGTTCTTTATAAATTTCGCCGGAACGCCGCCGACCATGACGTTATCGGGCACGTCTTTTGTAACCACCGCACCCGCCGCCACAACGCTGTTTTTGCCTATCGTAACGCCGGGGCAAATAGTAGCACCCATACATATCCATGCGTTTTCCTTTATGGTAACCCTTCCGAAATGACAAAGATGCCGCCTTTCCTTTAAGTCGTGATCGACGGTGATTATATTGACTTTCGGACCTATCAATACGCCGTCCTCGATAACGATCATTCCGGGGGCGAGAAAGGTTGCGCCCGTGTTGATAATTATATCCTTGCCGAGCTTCACCCTCTGTCCGCAATCGCAGTAAAACGGCGAAACGATAGATACCGTTTCATCCGTTTCCGTCATGAACAATTCGTTTAAAAGTTCCCTATAATCGCTATCCGTCGGCTTTTTTGCCGAAATTTTAAGACTGAGTTCGTGAGAGCGGATTATCTCGTCGAGGGCGTATTTAAACAGCGGCTCGTCGTCCCGAGCCGAGCCCTCTCTGTCTACTTTCTCGAAAAATTCGTTTTTCATGCCTTACTCCGAAGTAAAAATTTTATAAATTTATATATTTCACGGCTTCTGTCGCCGCCATAGCCCCGTCCGCCGTTGCGGTAACGAGCTGACGAAGAGTTTTCGTTCTGTTGTCGCCGGCAACGAAAATGCCTGCGCACTTTGTGCGGCAATCTTCGCCGGCAACGATATACCCCGCCTCGTCAAGTTCGACAAGGTTTGCGAAATTTTGATTTTCGGGCACTCTTCCGACGGCTACGAAAAGCCCGTTAAGCTCTATTTCCCTCACGCTTCCGCTTATCTTATCCGTAACCTCGATCGCCTTCAATCTCTTTTCGGCAATGAGCTTCGTAACGGTGGAATTATATATAAATTCCACGTTTTGCCTCTCTTTAAGGCGTGAAACGGTCGTTTCCTCGCCACGGAAACTATCTCTGCGGTGAATGAGATATACCTTTTCGGCAAGGTCGGCGAGATAGAGTGCGTCCTCCAAAGCGGTATTTCCGCCGCCCACAACGGCGACGACTTTATTTCTGTAAAAATTTCCGTCGCAAGTGGCGCAATAGGAAATTCCTCTGCCCCGAAGTGCGTCCTCGCCCTCAACGCCGAGTTTGCGGTTTTCCGAGCCGGTGGCGATTATAACCGCTTTCCCCTCGTAACTTCCCTTGTTGGTGATAACGGTCTTAACGCCGTTTTCGTCCTTTATCTCCACAACTTTCTCGAACTTGAATTCCGCCCCGAGCGCCTTTGTCTGCTCGTACAGCTTCTGCGAGAAATCGAACCCCGAAATGTGCGCTTCCACGGGATAATTTTCAATGTCGGGGGTGTTTATTATCTGACCGCCGTAACTCACCGCTTCGAGCAATAAAACGGTTTTGGACGCACGGCGAGCGTAGATAGCCGCCGTCATTCCGGCAGGCCCTGCCCCGACGACAATAACGTCGTACATATCAGCCCTCCGCAAGCGCCAAAATCTCGTCTTTGGAAATAAGCCCGACGCTTCTGTTGACCTCTTCGCCGCCCTTGAATACCACAAGGCAGGGGATAGACGTAACGTCGTAATCGTCCGCAAGCTCGTCCTCTTCGTCGATATTTACCGAAACGATTTTAAATTTGGGGTTTTCGCCCTCGATCTCGTCCAAAATGGGCTTCATCATTCTGCACGGTTCGCACCATGCCGCATTGAAATCGACCAAAACGGGCACGTCCGACTTTAAAACTTCCTCTTCAAATTGCTGTTTGTTCAATTCTTTTATAGCCATTTTATAAAAGCTCCTCGATGTCTTTTTCAATGTCCTCGGGCTTGAAAGTCGGGCTGTATCTCTTGACGACGTTGCCCTCTCTGTCCACGAGGAATTTAGTGAAATTCCACTTGATATCCGACGGTTTTTTGCAAGTGGTGCTGATCGCTTTAATTGCGCCCATCGCCATTTTGTTCTTTAAACCGTTGATTTCGTCCTCTGCGATCTGCTCTTTTAAGAACGTATAGAGCGGCTCTTCGTTTTCGCCGTTTACCTCTATTTTTGCGAGCTGATCGAACTTAGTCTGATACTTTGCGGTGCAAAATTCGTGAATTTCGCCCTCGTCGCCGGGCGCTTGATGTCCGAACTGATTGCAGGGGAAATCGAGCACCTCGAAGCCTTTTTCGTTGTATTTTTCGTAAAGCTTTTCGATGCCTTCGTATTGCGGAGTAAATCCGCAGCCGGTCGCCGTGTTGACGATGAGAAGAATTTTGCCTTTCATTTCGTTAAGGTCAAGGGTTGCGCCCTTGCGTGCTTTAACGGTGTAATCGTAAATGCTCATTTTTATCTCCTTTTTGTTCTTATTATAAGCGGCGGTTTAGCCCTCGCCGTTTTACATTTTTTCAAGCGCCTTGTCGAGCAATATTTTGAGCTGAATTATCTCTTCGGGCGGAAGATCTATACAGCCGTGCATCGCCATAGGCACGTTTAAAGCCTTGTCTTTGAGGTTTTCGCCCGTTTCGGTGAGCGTTACCATGAGTTTGCGCTCGTTGCCTTCCACCCTCGCCCTCGTGATATACCCGAGTTTTTCCAACCTCTTCAAAAGGGGGGCGAGTGTGCCCGAATCGAGCTTTACCTTTTCGCCGAGTTCGCCCTCGGTCATCTTGCCGAATTCCCACAGCGCAAGCATCACAATGTACTGCGTATAGGTCAGATCAAGCTTTTCGAGCGGTTTTCTGTACTGCCTTACAATTTCCTTAGCACAGGCGTAAAGAGGGAAACACAGCTGATTTTTGAGCTTTAAAACCTCGTATTTGTCTATTGTAACGTCTTTATCTGTCATAGTGATTTTGTCCGTAAACGATTATAAAAATTTCTCCGCAAATTTCTCCACTTGCGATTACATTTCGGTTGCGCACAATCATATTGCGTACAACCGATTATATTATAACAGAGAAAAGGGGTATTGTCAAGGGGTTTACGAAAAAAATTATTGCCGTTTTTGTGATAATTAAACGAAAACCTCTCGGCATATATTTTTTTAAAATAAATTTGTTTTAAAATAATTGAAAAATAACAAAAAATGTGATATGCTGAATATGGCGTACAATTTAATATTAAAAATATGATCGGTCGGGAAATATTTTTCCCTATTTTTCACATACTCCCATATGTAAATTTGTTAAAATGCAAATTCCGAATGGGAGTGATCGATCATTTCTGTTAAATTGTACGCCAACAAGGGAGTTTGCGTTTTGTGCGTCGACTTCTGTCGGCGCATTTTTTTTGTAAAAATAAAAACTATTGATAGAGGTTGTTACTCTTATGGGGAAAACTTGCTGTTTTATAGGTCATAGAGATATAAAAGATGACGAACGTTTAAGGTCTGCAATAAAAAGTACGGTTACCGACCTGATTAAAAAAGGTGTTCGCACTTTTTATTTCGGAAGTAAAAGCACGTTTGACGAAATTTGCCTCAGAGAAGTAACGATTTTAAAAAAAGACTATTCTTTTATACAACGAGTCTATATACGGGCTGAATATCCTTATATCACCGAAAAATATAATAGCTATATACTGACTTTTTACGATGACACTATTTTCCCGGAAAAGATTTTAAATGCCGGCAAAGCGAGATATGTTGAAAGAAATAATTACATGTTAGATAAAAGCGATTTTTGCGTATTTTATTATTGTTGCGACGTAAACGCCGACGGGACAAAAAGCGGCACAGCCAACGCCTTTGAATATGCGACCAAGAAAAATAAAACCATTATAAACTTAGCCGAATAGAAAACCGTTCGCCTTTTGCGCACTTACCACCACCGCCACCGTGAGGGTTGTTCCGTCGTTTTCTCCTTTACCACCGCCACCGCCGTGAGGGTTGCTCCGCTTTTGTTTGCTCCAACGCCCTACCATTACTGTCATTCTAAGTAAGCGAACGAAGTGAGCGCACCGAAGAATCTCTCGAAAAG
>CACXDQ010000208.1 GCA_902766475.1 uncultured Eubacteriales bacterium | reverse complement strand
TCCGCTCTGATAGCCCGCTCGCTTTCGCTTCCGCCAAAGCCCGAAAGCGACTTATCTATCGCTTTCAAAGAAGTTACGCATTCGGATATTTTATCTTTAAGATGATTTATAGCCTCACCGACGTATTTATCCAAAACCTTCAATTGTTCGGACTGCTTTAAAAGAGAATAATGTTCGCTTTGCCCATGGACGTCTACAAGGTGCGAAGTAATATCTCTAAGCATACCGACAGTAAACGGTTGACCGTTCACCCTGATTGAATTTTTGGAATCAACGGAAAACTTTCTCGTAATAATCAACTCATCCGATATTTCAACGTCCATTTCAGTCAGCATTTCTTTGACACGAGGACTATCCGAAATATCAAAAACAGCCGAAACGCTGCATTGATCCTCACCGAAACGGATCATCGTCTTATCGGCTTTAGCCCCGAGAACGAAATTTATGGAATCTATTATGACCGATTTGCCCGATCCCGTTTCGCCCGAAAGAACGTTTAATCCGTCAGTGAAATCAATTACGGCGCTTTCGATCAGAGCAATGTTTTTAAGTTCTATACTCCTGATCATGGCTTACGAAAAAATGTTAAAGAATTTCCTTTAATTTATCAACTACAAACTGAGCTTCGTTATCGCCTTTCGCAACGATCAAAACAGTGTCGTCGCCTGCGACGCAACCCAAAACTTCTACAAATCTGAATCGATCGATAATTACGCCTGCGGAATTGCCGTTGCCTCCGAGCGTCTTAACGATTATAATGTTATTTACTCTTTCTATAGAAATAACGCAATTTTTAAAGAGATTGAGCATCTTTTCATTATTGATGCTTCCGTTTTCGCTCTCGATGGCATATCTGTATTTTTTGGTTTTGCCTGCGATCTTAATAAGCCCGAGTTCTTTGATATCACGAGATACCGTAGCTTGGGTTACGTTAAAATCATAGCCGTTCAAAATGGACGCAAGTTCTTCTTGCGTGTCAACTTCCATAGATGTGATGATCTCTAAGATCTTACTTTGTCTTACACTTTTACTCATAATTTTACTTTCCTAATTTTTCCTTTAATTTTGTGAAAAAATCACTATGACTTTCGGCAATTGACAGGAATGATTCGCTCTTTTTTATAAGTACTTCATCTCCCTCCGAAAGGGTTTTTACAGCCCTGCCGTCGCAACACAAAAGCGAGTTGCATGAATTGTTTAAAACGCTGACTTTAACTTCTTTATCGTCGGAAAAGACGATGGGAAGAGAGTTGAGCGAATGTGAACAAATAGGCGTGGCGATAAAAGCCTTGATGTCGGGAGAAAGCACTACCCCTCCGGCAGACAGAGAATAAGCGGTTGATCCGGTCGGTGAAGATACGATAATTCCGTCGGAATTTAAATCAAAAATATGCGAGCCGTCTATTTCAAGTTTTAACTTTGCCATAACCGAGTTGCCGACAGACGTCTTGTCGCGCTCGATAACGGCGTCGTTCAAAGCGAGAAATTTTTCGCCTTTACATTCCACTTCGATCAAAGACCTTTCGGAAAATATCAAACTACCCTCGTAAATGCACTTTGCGGCAGATTTTACGTCGTCGCTCTCAAATGCAGATAAAAAACCGACGTTGCCCGTATTGATCCCGACCATGGGAAGCCCATATTTCACAGCTAAATTTTTAGCAGTCAAAAAAGTGCCGTCCCCACCGAATATGACAAGAAGATCGGCTGAAGAAAGGTTGTCCGAAAAAACACATTCTATGCCGAACTTGTCAAGTTCGTCGCAAAAAATCTTCACGGGAGCAAATTCAGTTGTCTGTCCCTGTTTGACAAATATTCCTACTATCATAAACCTTAAGATAACTTTATTATACAATATTTAAAAAAAATATTCAATAAATTTTGAGTAAAAAACGAATTTTTTTTAAAGATAATTAAAAATTTTTATCAAATCGAACTCCTTGGAGGGCTTTTTTGATAAAAACAATAAATATTCAACATTTTTTCCGTCTTTTAAAGGCGCATTGGTCAGAGCAACGGTAAACAGATTCAACTCTTTGGAAAAATTGCATATCTTTTCAACAGCCGAAAATCTGTCCTCTTTTTTTGTAACTATTCCGTTTCCGTTCAAAGCTCTTTTACCGCATTCAAACTGCGGTTTAACCAAAACGACGGCATAACCGCTATCTTTTAATATATCAGAAATGGGTTTTAAAATATAGGTAAGCGATATAAAGCTCACGTCGCAAACAACACCGTCGACCTTTTCGCCTATATCCCCTATGGTCAGATTTCTCGCATTGAAGTTTTCTATCGTAATAACTCTTTCGTCGTCTTTCAGTTTTTTATCAAGCAGACTTTCGCCCACGTCAATCGCAAAAACTTTCTTTGCGCCGTGTTTTAAAAGGCAATCTGTAAAACCGCCTGTGCTTGCACCGATGTCGGCAAAAATAAGCCCTTCCGCACTTAAACCAAAGTCGTAAAACGCCTTTTCAAGCTTATAACCACCGTTTGAAACAAATGCGCTTACTTCTTCAACGGTAACGACGTCGCTATCTGCAATATTAAAAGAAGCTTTTTTACAAAGCTTTCCGTTTACTTTAACTTCTCCTCTCGCAATAGCCTCAGAAGCTTTTGTCCTCGATGAAAAGTTGTTATTTTGAAATAAAAAATAATCTAATCTCATATTCTCTCGACAACGCTGTCGACAAGACAGTTTAAAAAACCGCTGTCATCAAGCCTTTTTGCACAATCGATGAGCTTGTTTTTCAAGTGGTTTATTCTATCGTAAACGCCGTTTATGCCGTATATCTTAATTGAAGTAAGCTTATTAGCCTCTTCGTCTTTTCCCGTAGACTTACCGATTATATCGGGGTTGCCTTTAACGTCCAACAAATCGTCGACAAACTGAAATAAAAGCCCGAAATAATTCCCGTATTCTTCCGAAGCTCCTAAAAACTCTTCGTTAAAAAGCGTGGCGGGTACCGTAAACGGCAATTTTAGAAATTTACCCGTTTTTTTCTCATAGATCGATAGAAGCTTGTTTTCGTCAAAATCGACTCCGTTTTCACTCTCTATATCGAGAGCCTGTCCGCCGAGCATTCCCGAAAAACCCGCATGATCGGCAATAAGATATGCCGCTTTTACGTCTTTTCCCGAATTGCAATTTTTAAGGAGATGCTCAAAGGCTAAATTTAAAAGAGCGTCGCCGGCAAGTATTGCCCCGCTCTCTTTGTAAACGATATGACAAGACGGTCTGCCTCGCCTCATATCGTCGTTATCGAGTGCGGGAAGATCGTCATGAATAAGCGAATACGTGTGGATACATTCCAATGCAAAGGCAAACGGCAACACCTTTTCGTCGTTTCCTCCTATAATATCGGAAAAGCACAACATCAGTACCGGGCGAATACGTTTGCCGCCTGCAAAAAAACTGTATTTCATCGCCTCGCATATCTTGCTTTCCGAATTTAAGCCCGAGAAAACGTTTTCGGAATATTTTAAGAATATATCTAATTTTTCAGAATATTTTCTGTCGTATTCTTGTCTGTTCATTTTTCGGTTTTTCTTATCCCCGCAAGATATGTATTATATAAAAGCATAGTAATGGTCATGGGGCCGACTCCGCCCGGAACGGGCGTTATATAATCGGCTTTTTGGGAAGCGGAATCAAAATTGACGTCGCCGTAAATCTTGCCGTCCTCTCTGTTAATTCCGGCGTCTACTATAACTACTCCGTCTTTTAAATTTTTACCGTCTACAAGCCATTTTTTGCCGACCGCCGTAACCAAAATATCGGCACGGCTTATATGATCTTCAAGATTTTTCGTCTTGCTGTGGCATACAGTTACGGTGCAATCTTCGGATAAAAGCATCAAAGCGAGCGGCTTTCCAACGATATTGCTTCTTCCGATAATTACGGCGTTTTTGCCGGCAAGCGGAATATCGTAATACTTTAAAAGCTTTATAATTCCATGCGGAGTACACGGATAAAGCCCGTCGGATTTGCCGAGAGCAAGTTTGCCCGTATTTTCGTCCGAAAAGCCGTCCACGTCTTTCTCGGGAGGTATAAGCTTTAAAATTCTCTCCTTATCGAGGTGTTCGGGAAGCGGCAGCTGTACCAAAATACCGTCCACGGCGTCGTCGTTGACACGAAGAAGTATTTCACTTTCAATTTCGTTTTGAGAAACGTTTTCGGGTAAATGGACGGTTTCGGACATAATGCCGACTTCGGCGCATGCCTTTTCCTTATTTCTGACGTATATCTCGGAAGCGGGGTCGTCGCCTGCGATAATTACGGACAATTTAAACTTTTTGCCGTAATTGCGTTCGGCATTTAAAATATTTTCTTTAATTTCGTTTCTTATTGTCGAAGAAACGAGTTTTCCGTCAATTATTTTCACCGCTTTCCATCTCCAACTTCTTTTTATACGCCGCCAAAATGCCGTTTACAAAAGAAAGACTTTCGGGCGTGGAATATTTTTTTACAAGTGAGAGAACTTCGTCTATCGCAACTATGTCGGGAACTTCGTCAAAATAAGCCATTTCCGCAAATGCCAAAATAAGCGCACATTTATCGGTTGGATAGATTCGCTCTAATTTATATCCGTTCGCCAATTCGGAAATCTCGGAATTGATATGATCGGCATTTTCGCAAATGACCTTTAAAAGCCCGTTTGCAAACTCTCTGTCCTTTTCACTGAGGTTGACATCAGCGAAAACTTCCTCTGTAAAATCGTCTGATACGTCGTCGTTAAAACACTTAGCAAAGAGTATTTTATAGACGCATTCTCTCGCATCTCTTCTCATAAGTCCTCAAAAAAATAAATAATACGTCGAAAATCCGCCGAATACGGCGGATCCGAGATCAGTTTGCGCTTTCGTCGGGGAAAATAACCCCGTTTACTTTTACGTCTATATTTCCGATCTTGTATTTCGACATCGATTCTACGCTGTGCTTAATATTTTGCTGAATATTGTACGCAACGTCGGGAATACTGTATCCGTAGTAAATATTTACGATAACGCTTACGTTTATGCTACCGCCCACAACGTCGACCTTTATCCCGTCGGAATTGTGTTTAGAATATTTCTTATCGCTGCCCATCGCAACGCCCGCTACGTCCTCGACGGCAAGCCTGACTATGCCTTTAACTATGCCGACGTTATATACAACTTTTCCCTTGCCTGCTTTATTATCGACGTTTCCCTTGTAGACAGACATATAAACACCTCAATATCTATTTATATATCTATTATAACATATATTTTAAAGTTTGAAAAGTGTTTTTACGAAATTGATTGAATATAAACGTTTTCCGGCCCGACTTTTATTTCGTCTGCGCATACGGAATATATCAAAATAGCGTCGTCCTGATCGAAATTTGCGTCCCTTACGATAACGCTTATATTGTCGGAAGAAGTGCCTATCGTAACGGCAACCTCGTTATACCCTTTCGCTTTGATGAGGTTTTCGAGAAGATTTTCCTTTTCGGTAATATCCGAAAGTTTCAATTTCATTGCGAGCGCTTCATTCTTTGCGTCAGAGCCGTCAGCACTTGCGGCGATAACTTCGTCGATCTGGGCAAGCTGTTTGCTGCGAGAGGAATTTCTCGTCGATTTTATTTCGGTGAAATAATTTGCCGTCGTTATTGCGTCGTCGTTTTCTTTCAATACGGAGGACGAAAGCGTGAAGTTTAAAACAGCCGTCGCAACGAGGAGAGCTATCATACAGCTCAGTACAATG
>CACXDQ010000207.1 GCA_902766475.1 uncultured Eubacteriales bacterium | reverse complement strand
TTGCCGTGAAGTTTGGCGTCCGCAACGTAACCGCTCACGTCCAAAGTTAAAGACGCATAATCGCCGTTTGCGTCGAATATCCTCTCTATCTCGGCGTTTTCATAGCCCGTAAGAGCGAGGGTTATCTTGCCGCCCTCTATCTGTCCGACCTCGAATTTCTCCACTTTGAGCATTTCGCTTCTTATAACGTTTATCGTGCCGGGATAATCTTCCCTCTCGCCGCCCATATACGGCTCGGGATCGGGCACGGCGAAGTGATAAGCCTCGATAACGCTTGCCGCATAAACGTTTACGTTGTCGATATAGGTGGGCTGAGAAACCTTACCTATTATCGAGCCCATTTTAAGCTCGCCGGTGTTGCCGCCGAGATCGGTAACGTTGTTTGCGTAGATATTGATATTTCTGTAAGTCGATAATTGCGACATGCCGAACGTTATAAATCCGGAATCGATCTTATAATCGTGACTTGCCGTATCGTCGAGCGCCTTTGCGCCGGTGATCGTTATGTTGATGTTTTCAAAAGTGGTATTGTAAGCCGCCTTGCCGAAAACGGCACGGTAGCCGCTTAACGAATCGTAACCTTTTTCGACGATATTGAGGTTTTTGATAGTTGCGCCGTTCATATCGCCCAAAAGCCCGAAACCGCCGTTGTTTTTGTTGGTGTTTACGGTAATGGTCTTGCCGTTGCCGTCGAGCGTGCCTCTGAACGAAGCGTAAGCGGCGTTGTCTTGCCATACGCTGTAACCCTTGTATGCGCTCGAGGAATAATCGACGTCGCTACTTAGGATATAATATCCGTAAACGTCTTTGCCGGCGGCGGGTACGAGAGCGTCAAAGCTTGCGACGTCCGTAACGTAGCCCGTAATTATAAATGCGGGAACGTTCACTTCGTGGTTTACGCCTATCTCGTCTTGTATCGTTACGGTCAAAGTCTGTTTGCCGTGGTATTTTGCGGGAACGTTTGCGAAATCTATCTCGGCGCTCTCGGCTATTTTTTCGCCGCTTATGGCAACCGAAACGACAGTGCCTTTGCCTGCGCCCGTGAGGTCGATAGCCTTGCTTTCACCGGCGATAAACTGCCTTTCGCCGCCCGTTACAACCTTGCTGAAATCGATAGTGCCTATTCCGCAAGCGCAGCTATATACGTCCGCCTCGTCGGTGTTTTCCCATGCGTAAGCGTGTTTTACCATTATGGTCTTGGTAAGTTCTTCAACGCCGTCGTGGTTGGCGTCGCCGTCCACTTTAACGACGAGATAATAAGTGCCCGCCGAAAGCTCGTCGACGTTTTCGACGGTTTCCGTCCTCTCTTCGTCGGCGTAGAGCTTAGCGTCCACTTCGCCGTGAAGAGAAGTTATCATAGCTATTTCCTTGGAAAGAGCGTAATGACATTCTATAGAAGAGGAAACGTTCTCCATACCCGAAACGGCGTTCGTCGCCTTTTCGATCGTGAACGGATAGCGTTCGCCTTGAAGCCCCTTGTAAGCTACCGTCTGAGCTACTTTCGCCTGAACGAAATAGCTGCCGGCGTTTTCGGGCTGAGCTGCGAGTTCTTCGCCCTCGGCGTCAAAATAAGTCAGCTCCGCTTCGCCGTACAAAGCCTTGAAACTTATCTGAGGATTGCCGCCGAACGTCCAGCCGTCGACTGCGATCTCCGTCCACTTGTTGGCGAGGTTCAAACGCACTTCTTCGTCGGGGGAGATCTCTATTTCGGGCTCGCCCTTATAGAGCTTGCCGTCCTCCTCTTCGCCCTCCAACATATACGGATAGAAAGCGTATTCGCTGTCCTTATCGTAGGCGACCTGCCAGATTATCATTGCGGTATAGCCGCTGTTTTCACCGAAAATATCGTTTATCGTCAACGTATTTTCGCCTGCGGTAAGCGAGGTATAATAGTTTACCGTAGAGGCTTTATCCTCTTCCGTAACCTCGTAATAACCGCCGAAATCGTATCCGACTTTATAGATATTGTCGAGGTTTTTAACGCCCGTTACGATGACGAGATATTTTCCGTCGGCGCTCACCGCATACTGCGTTTCTCCGATAACGCCCTCGCTGTAAACGAGTTTGTAGCCGTCGAACGTAACGCCGCCAACGGCAATTTCGCCGAGCGTAACTTCGGAAACCTCTTCCCTTTGGGGCTGAGTGCTTTCCGATTCGCTTTCCGATTCGCTCTCCGATTCTTCATCGGAATCGCTTTCGCTGTCGCTCGTGCTGTCGGCGCCGGTATCGCTGTCCGTAACGGAAGTGCTGTCGGGAACGGAAACGTCGTCGCCGAGATCGCCGCAAGCCGTAAACATTGCCATGGACAAAGCCAACGTCATCAGCATGGCAAGTAAAAGTTTGAGTTTGCTCTTCATCTTTTTCTCCTTTTTATTTTTACGCCTTAAAAGACGCTATTTTATCCGCATATATCTTTCATTTTGCCCCGTTTCAGATTAAGCGGAGCCAAAGGCGGTTTCTTTCGCCTTTGAAAAGTGAAAAGCCGATTGCTTTTCCATTAAAATTATACCATGTGTTTTTATATCATTATTAAGATATGAAAAACAACCGTCCTTATATATATTATATCACGACAACTTCTTTTTATCAATAGATTTTAAAAAAAATAATATTGCATTATCTGCCTATTTTTATTGCATTTTCTGCACACAAAAAGAAAAAAATAAAATAGGCGGCGCAGCCTGTTATGGCTGCGCCGCCGTCGCTTTATATGCGCTTAATTATTATTTTATGTCGTAAACCGTCATTACTTTGAGTTTGTCCGGTCTGCCGCTTATTATCTTCACTTTCCTCTCGCCCTTGTCCATATCGAAGAAGTTGTCGGAAAGTATCATATCGTCGTTTTCGTTGCTTATAAAGACGTATTTTGCGTAAGCCTCAGCCTTTACGGTTATCTCGTCGCCGTTCACTTTAAGCTCGATCTTCGGATCGACGAAATTGAAGTGCTTGGGCTTGGTGAAAATTACGGTGCCGTAGGACACGACTTTCCCCCCGACCTCGAACGAATATGAGAGATAATTGTTGTAAATATCCGTCTTTTTAAAGTCTATCTCGTCGAGGCTGTTAAAAGAGAGCGCCTTTACCGAAAGG
>CACXDQ010000206.1 GCA_902766475.1 uncultured Eubacteriales bacterium | reverse complement strand
TATAAGTGCAACGGGCAATAACAATTTCTTTGATATTTTCAATTTTAAACCTGCCCCGTCTTAGCCTGTTGAAAACGGTGTCTTACCCGTCGTCAACGCCACGGTAACAGTTTGTCTTATTTTGGCGATTTTATACCAAAATAGTAACTTTTTTGTCGAAAAGGTCAATAACTCTCTCTTCTTTGAGCTTTTTTATCTCCCTCATCATGGCGCTTCTGTCGGCGCAGAGGTATTCGGAAAGGGCGCACAAACTCATATCGAGCTTGAACGTCTTAGACTTGTATTTTGCCGAACAGAAATTGAAGTAAGCGACGAGTTTTTCCTTTATCGTCCTGTTGGAAATAACGGCGATGCGCTCGCTCAGCTGTGAGGTTTTAGCGCAGACGGCGGCGAAGAGATTTATTAAAAATCTGTGTCTTTGATCGCACATGCCGCCGCACCCGGAGACGGTTTTACGGTACGAAAAAAAGAGTACGGAACAATCTGTTTCGGCAACGGCGACGACAAATTCGCTGCCCATGCCGAAAAATGCGAGATTATCCCCGAAAACAGCCGACTTTTTGAGCTTTTCGAGCAATACGTCGTTACCGTCCTCGTCGTGGCGGACTATTTTAGCCGTGCCGTCCAACACTACGCCCATTCTATCGCTGTTTGCGCCGAACGAATAGATGACCGCCCCTTTTTTGAATTTTACCTCTTCTGCGCCTATCGAGCCGACGAGATCTTTGTATCCTACCTCGTCCACCCCGTCGAAAAGGGAATTTTTGATATACCTCATATCCTACCCGCTTAATTTAACTCAAAATGCGGCTACGACGCTCTGCCGTAGCCGCAAAATATACTGTTTTAATGAGCTTTTTTGAAAAATTATTTCTTATCTTTAAGCTCGGAAAGTATCTCCGCCAAAAGCCTTTCGGTCTCCGTGGGAACGGGTGCTTCCGGTTCTGCCGGAGCGGGAGCTTCCGTTTCGATGACGGGCACCATTTCGGGGTGATTTTCCTTCATTCTCTTTACCCAACGCTCTTCTGCGGCGGTAAATCTGTCGCCCTTTCTCATCTTCTCTTCGAGCCTTTCCTTCATCTTGCTGTTGATGTCAAGCTGTTTGGAAACGTTGTTTATAGCCTTAACTATAAGGAAGAGGACGAGGGCGATAAGTATGAAGTTGATGATAGCGGTGATAAATGCGCCCCAGTTTATGTAGATGGTGTTCGCAAGGTCGAGTATCTTCTCGCCGTTTTCGCCGAGCGTATATACGGGCTCGCCCAAAACGGTAATTGCGCCTTCCATTCCGTTTTTGCCGAATATTGCGGAAAGAACGAAATTGATGATAGGCATTAAAATGTTGTTGGTAAGTGCGGTAACTATAGCGGAGAAAGCGCCGCCGATTATTACGCCGACAGCCATATCCAGCACGTTGCCACGCTTGATGAACTCTCCGAATTCTTTAAAGAATTTTTTCATAAGTTTCTCCTTTTTATAAATTGTATCAGCTTAAATTCTCATTGCCGACGTCGGGATTTTCGCCGCTTGCGATAGCCGTCGGGTTTATGGGCGGCAACATGTATGCCGGGATATTGCAGTTAGCCGTTACGGACGCAACCATCGCTCGGAGATAGGGATAAAGCGTTTCGACCGCCTCTGCGATAAACACTTTCTGATCCTCTTCCTCGATGACGTTGAACGTGCCAAACATTGCAACGTGAATGTCGAACGGTACGGGCGAAGAGATGTCCTCGTTGACCTTGACGGAGAGATTGACGAACAATGTCTTGTCCTTTCTGCCCATCTTGCACTCTATCTTGGGTTTGATCTGAAATCTCGTGCCGGGCTGAATACCCTCGTGGAACTTATATTGCATTTCGTTTACACGAAACGAAGTGAGCCTGATGTGTTCTTCCATATTTTTACTCCTGTTGAAAAAGGCTTGACAGCCGTCTATAATAGTTTACAATTATATATTAAACCAAACTTTAAAATTTGTCAATCTTTTTAGGATAAAATAATTTTTCACGCCGTAAGTATTTTATTTTACGTTAATTACGGCTCTGTCGCAAGGCGGCACGATATGTTTTTAACACGTCGTAATTATCCCCGACGCTCTTTAAATCTTCAAAAGCGGCGTTTCGGTAAGTCCGTTTTCGTTTAAAATCAACGTCTTTACCTCGAACGGCAAGAATTTTAATTGGGCTTTTTTGCCGAAAATGCGCACCGAAACACGCTTTTCTCCCCTCATATTGTTGAGAAGGTGAAGTACGTACCCATCTTCGCCGTCTATCTTCTTAAACGCCTCGACGGTTATCGCCACGTCGGAAATTTCCACGTCGGCGGCTATGCCGTCCGCCTCGGCTTTGAGCGGAAATGCGTTCAAGACATACGGCTTTTGATTGAATCTCATTGCAAGCCTGCCGAGAACGGGCTGTTTTGCGGCTAAAATTCGGAAAGAGAAGTCGTTTTCGCCCTGATCCATCTTCTTTGTGAATCTGTCGCCCGGGATAAGCGTGCGGTTTGGGATCGGGTGAGCGCAATATGTAACGCCCCTCGTGAGCGGAATATACATATTTCCGCCCTTATACGAGCTTCCGTAAGTGCAGTTGTTTATCACGGCGAACGCCTTTTCGCCCTCAAAGAGCGCAACGTAGCGGTGCGAAACGTTTTCCTTGCCGTCTTTGAATAATTCGTCCTCACCGAATGCCGTCTGCCCGAAAAATTCTTCGCCCTCGGTCGGAATTTTAAGTTTAACGACCTTGTTCACGTCGCCCATGAAGAGATTTACGTCGACGTCGATCGCCGCCGAGTTCTTATAAATTTTATAACCTATCCTCGCCCTCGTCGAACGGCACTTGAAAAACGCCTCTATACCGAGATAGATATCCCCGTTTTCAATGACCTGAACGCTCTTCATGCCCTCGAAAACGCCGCCCGGCGTTTCGTCGAGAGAAAATTCTTCCTCGTTGTCGCCCACCCCGGTAAGCTGGAATGTGCCCATCGCCCAAGGATCGGCGTTGTCGTCCATCATAACGAGTTTCATCTCGCCCGTCAGATACTCTTTTCCGTCTATCTTATAGCTCTTCAAAAGCCCCGTGTTTTTATCTATTTCGACGTGTTTTCTGTCGTTATCGAATACAAATTGCTCTTCTTTGCCGTCTTTTTTTACTGGCTCGAAAGTAACGTAAGCCGAAAATCTCGTGAGCGACATGGGTTTGAGCGTTGCGTCGAAAATAATTCTCTTTCGCCAATCGAGATTTAAATTGCTCTCTTCCTTGACGGTCTGGCACTTCACTTCCTTTCCGTCCTCGTCGTAAAGGTGAATGACTGCCTTTACATCATCGCTCCAATTCTGATCGGCGAGCGAAAATTCGCACTCGACGTTTTCGATGACCTCGCTCGGCTCTGCATTGAAAACTATTATGGGAAATTCGCCTTCCGCCGCCTCTTTCTGCCCTTTCAAAAGCGAGAAGAAAGCCCTCGTCTTTAACCTCTCTGCGTCGAGTATGCCGTGCCCCAAGATATTGAGGGCGTTTTCCTCGCCGCTTTTTATGCTCGTGCCGGGCAAAACGTCGTGAAATTCGGCGTTGAGCAGATCTTCCGTTATGTTTTTGAACTCTTCTTCGGGGTAAACCATAACGCCGGCAAGGCTCGCCGCCGAACAAATTTTTTCGGCAAAATACAGCTCGTTTTCAAGCTTTATATGCTTTCTCTTTACGCTTCCCATCGAAACGTAACAGCCGGGCATCGATATGCGAAGCGTCTTGTCGAATCTATCCGTCGGCTGAATTTTTTCAAAGAACTTTTCGGGCGTTGAATGTATATATAATACGTTCTTGTCCGTCAAAAGTCCGTCCTTTATATCCTGTAAGTCCTTTTTGGACGGGCCGCCGCCGTGATTCCCGACGCCCCACAGACAAACTGCGACGTTCGTATCCTGTTTTTCCGCCTTTTGGGCGATGTTTTCGGCGGCTTTGCCGAGCGGAGAATTGTAACCCGACGTCCTCACCGCCTTTATGCTCGTTCCGGCGAAACCTTCCCATATAAACTGCTCGGCGGGGAGAGTACATTCGCTTTTATACGGGCGCATGAACATATACGAATCTTGTCCGCATTTAGCTATTATCTGAACAAGCCCCCTCGTATGCCCGAAAGGATCGAAATTTATCGCCGTGGTCGGGTAAACGCCGAACTTTTTCGTGAAATATTGTTTTCCGACGAGCGCCTGACGAACGAAACTTTCGCCCGACGGCATATTGGAATCGGGTTGAAGATACCAGCCGCCCATGATGTGCCATTTGCCCTTTTTGACAAGCTCTCTTATCTTCTCGAAAAGCTCGGGGGCGTATTCCTCGACGTACTTATATAGCGTTACCTCGTTATGGCAAAAGATATAATCGAACTCTTCGGCAAGCTTTACAGCAGAGCGGAAGGTGGATAGTGCGGCGCTTGCGCCCTCTTGCCAGTCCCATTGCCAGATAGGGTCTAAATGGGCGTTGCATATCATGTGTACTTCTTTCATTTATCTCTCCTACAAATTCATTCCGTGAGAACTCGCCTGAAAGGGCGCAAAAGACACGGGCTTTGGCAAGTTCAACTTTGTTTTCATTTATCTTAGTCGCTGACGTCGGTGTCGAGCGTGATCGTTACGGTATAATCGGGAAAAGCCTCTTGCACTTCGTGAAGAATGTGTCGATATTCTCCCTCTCTGTCGTCGGCGGTAAAGTCGATTATAATATCGAAGTGTAT
>CACXDQ010000205.1 GCA_902766475.1 uncultured Eubacteriales bacterium | reverse complement strand
GACCAGATCATAGGGGAGTTCGAAGGATACGGCATAGCCCGAAACGCTCTCGTTGTCGAGCGTTATCATGTTAGCCGTTTTCGTTATAGCCGCATTTACGGAAGTGTTGTCCGCAAGCTTTCTCACGTTCATTTCGCCGTTTACGTCGATTATTACGGAGATGGTGTTTTCGGAATAGCCTTTAACTCTCTTTACCGTATCGAAGATAATTTCAACGCTGTCGTTGTTGTAAATTCCGGCGCCACTAACGATAGTTCCGTCAACTACGATAGCGGAAACGTCGAGTGCGTTTTCGCCGTAAGCGAAATAGAAATAAGCCGTTGCGGTTTTATCGTCGGCGGTCGCCGTTACAGTAAGAGCCGTTTCGGGAATAGCCTCGATGTATTCGGCGTCGAGCTGTTCGTCCGACTGGCTTTCGCTTTCCTGATCGCTCTCTTCATCGGAAGAAGAATCTTGATCGGAAGGACTTTCAACGGTCGTATCCGTTTCGTTCTCGCTCTCGCTCGTTTTCGTCGAGCCCTCGCCGCAAGCGGCGAAGCATACGAGTGCGAGTGCGGTCAATATCGAAATCAATAAGACCGCAAGTTTTTTGGTTTTACTCATACAAAGACCTCCTTATGTCTTTTTTTTCATATATTTATTGCGGCTTTCGCCGTAATAATCTTTTACCGTTTTATTGCGGCTTTCGCCGTAATAATCTTTTACCGTCTGCAAATTTTTTTGTCTTAAAACTATTCGGCTAATCAATATATAATAATATGTTCATCGTGGAAACAATTATTTATGTTCATCGTGGAAACAATTATTCCGTTAACGTTAACGTAAACAAATAAAAGGGCAATCGGAAGGAACGCTTCCGTTTTTTAGTGTAAAGATGTCTGTTACGCCGTCGTGCCCTCGGCGAGAAAAACTTTTTGCGGCGCAGGCTTTTCCTGCCATTCTCTGTAACCGTTTTCGACCATATCCACGATCTTTTCGGCGGCTTCAAAAGCCATCGCACGCTTGTCCGTGCCTATGCTCGTAAGCCTTAAAGGTATGCGTATCTCGCTTTGAAGGTTGTCGTAACCTATTAGTTTTACGGGCGCAATGCCGTTTCTCTCGAAGATTGCCAGAACCTCGAAAGCAATTATGTCGTTGAAACAGAATATCCCGTCGGGCTTATCTTTTCCCGAAAAAATACTTTTGAGCTTGCTTTCCATATCTACGGGCGATATGACTTCGGGAACGCCCAGCCCGAGCGCCACGCACTCTTCTTCAAAGCCCTTGTGTCTGTCGAAAGCGCATGAAATTTCGAGCGGCTCGGATATCATCATTACCTTTTTACAGCCGTCTTTCGCAAGCCGCTCTGCGGCGAGCCTGCCTCCCGATACGTCGTCCATATACAGAAACCCCACGTTTTTAACGCTCGTCCTTCTGCCTAAAAGCATTACGGGCACACGGTAAATATCTATCGTTGCGCCGAGTTCTTCCTCCGGCTCCAAAAAGCTTATTATGCCCTCGGCGTTTTGCGATAATGCGCTTATATAGGCGTTTTTATCGAGTTTTGTCGTGCTTACGGAGATCATTACGAACGAGTAGCCGAGAGAGCCGAGCGCCGACCTTATATATTCCGTCATAACGGAGAAATAAAAATTTATGAGGTTGTCGTAGATAACGGCTATGAGCTTAGCTCTGCCGCTTCGAAGCGCTGTCGCCGTGGAATTTTTGATATATCCTATCTCTTCGGCGATGGCAAGTATCCTGTTTTTTGTTTCTTCCGATATATCATGGGTGTTTCTCAGCGCCCTTGAAACTGTCTGCGGCGTTACGTTTGCAAGCCTTGCGACGTCTTTTATCGTAACTCTTTTTTTTGCTGTCATAATAGTAAATGTTGGGCTATAAGTCGATTATCAGCTTATCTTTGTCGTCGAACACCACTTTTGCGATGCAAGCCCGTCTGTTTCCGCTCGGCTTGTCGTAATGGGTGTGTATGTGGAAAGCCGTCAAGAGCCTTCCGCTTTTATCATAGAAAAAGCTGTTGTGCCCGGGACCTGAAAATTCGCCCTCTTTATATCTCAATATGGGGTTGTTTTCGTATTTTATGAACGGACCTTTCGGAGAAACGCTCTCCGATGCGCCGACGGAGTAGTATAGAGAATCGTAGCAGTTGACGGAATAGTTCAATATATATTTCCCGTTGTGCTTTAAAACGCACGGTCCTTCGTTCCAACGCCATTCGGAAGAGATCTCCTTTTCCCAAGCGGCGTCGGGTATGGATATCATAGTCGGCTCGCCGAGCAACGTGCGGAGATCTTCTGAGATCTCGCAGACGTATATGCTGCTCGTGTGAACGCCGTCTATGATCTGTTCGCTGCAATCTCTCACGAAATAGAGGTAATCTTTTCCGTCGTCGTCTTTAAAGAGTGTGGCGTCTATCGCCGCATAGCCGAAATCGAACAGCGGCCCGTCCGTATAGTCGACAAAAGGTCCTTCGGGGCTGTCCGATACGGCGACGAATATGCGGAGAGAATGCTTTTCTTTCCACCTCGCCGTAAATATCATGTAAAACTTGCCGCTTCTTTCGTAAACCTCGGGCGCCCAATAATCTTTTTCGCCGTATTTTCCGCCCTTGTACGCATAGCCGCAATTTTCCCAGTCAATGAGGTTATCCGACTTAAAATACAGAAAGCCGTCGGGTGCGGAAGTGGCGTACATATAATACGTTCCGTCGTGTAAAAGAATAAACGGATCTCCGATATTTGTTATGGCTGTCTTTATCATACGCTTTCTCCCAGCCGTCAAAACGATATTTTTAACT
>CACXDQ010000204.1 GCA_902766475.1 uncultured Eubacteriales bacterium | reverse complement strand
GTTTGCTCAGGGTGACAAAAAAAGGGAATTGCCCATACAGAAAACAAAAGTCGGATAAAGAGTATTCCGCTCTATATCCGACTTAATTCCCAATTAAATCAACCCCATTCGACGACGTTGCCGTTCCTTATCGCCACTATATCTCCACCTTTCTATCAGTTTGTCCCCATGAACTTGTTCATTAAATAAGTATTCCTTTTATTTGCTATTATTAAGATAGGGAAAGCACCTTTTTTATTAATTCTTGCTTTATAGACGTTTTGCATTTCATCAGTTCTTAGAACAAGCCATTTTAACGATATTACTCCACGAGAGTAATATGTAATTAATTTTTCACTTTTGATACTCACTATTTTTTCTCGTTTAATTACTGCTATTATCTGAAATAAATCTCGTATAATTATTGTATCCTTATCAAGTATTCCAATTTGTATATTTAATGTTCCTATACAAAAAGAAATAATTGATAAAACAAAAAAACAAAAATAATATAACAATGTTATTAATAACTCACTTTGTCCCCACGAAAACAATTTAGGCAATAATATCATTATTAAACAACATATTCCAAGAAAATAATAAACTATAATGCTATATAAAGGCTGAATACGAAATTTTATTCTTACACTTCTCATATTAAACATATTGCTTTACTATTATTTTTTAATTCTTTTTTTCTCGTCTTTTTCCGCAATATCAATAATAAACCGTGAACCAAACATGCCAAGGGATTTCAACTTTTCTTCAACTTCCGCTATATCTATATAGTTGCCATGAACCATTGCACGATTAATAATTTCTTTCATAATTTTTATTTTTTGTTTTTTTGTGTAATAGTCAACCAAAAAACATTCTTTCTTTCCGTTTTTCAAAAATAAAACCAAATAGTGATGATAAAACGGATTCGATTGTTCGTCTTGTATGTTTTTATTTTTTGAATTTGTTGTTCTTCTTATAAATGAAATATTTTCTATTTCTTCATAGTTTACTTTTACTTGATGTTGTCGACGATTTCTCACTCTTCGCAAATCTGACGGCACATAAAGATATCCTTCCTTAAAAACTATCCAATTATGATTAATAGTAATTACAATCCAACAAAAATATAGAAACGATAAATATCCGACTATAAGAAGTAAAACGCTATGTATGCCTTTCCAACCACCTAATAGTTTTTCCATTAAAGGATCAATAAAAACAAGTACAACAAAACCTATTATCATAAGCAAAGAAAAAAAATTTATCAAAACCATAATCGGGTGTAATTGAATAAAAAATTTATTTTTCATTATCTTTTATTCTCCATATAATCCCTGTAAAACATCTAAACAACTCCCATAAACTGTTTTACACCTTAAATTTATCATATTTAATATTTTTTGTCAAGATTTTTAACAAAAAACGGACTCAACGCTTAGTTGAGTCGACAAAAACGAACTCTCTTATTATGAGAGTTTTTTTAAAAAGTGCGCCTATAAGTCGATTATCGAGCAAAAACAAACTCTCTTTTTAAAAACACGAAACATCTTAATAACGCACAAAATGTAATTGACGAAACTAAAATCATTAATTTTTTTGTTTGACTTTAAAAATCATTAAATATATAATATTTATCGGAGGCTTTGGTTACACTATGGAAACAGCGCTCAATATGGCACTTCTCACAATGGAACAGACGCTGATGATGTTCCTACTTATAGGGCTTGGATTTTTGCTTTTCAAGATAAAATTCATCACCGTCGAGGGCAGCGGAAGCATTATGAAGCTCCTCGTCTACGCCGTACTGCCGACCGTCATCGTAAAGAGCTTTTTTGCCGAAAGAACGGTAGAAAGTATGCAAAACCTCGGCATAAGCGCACTCGTTGCGGCGGGGGCTGTGTTTATAAATATAGTCGTATCGACGATCGCTTGCAGAAAAAATTCGCTCGACGTCGTTGCGGCGGCATTTTCAAACTGCGGCTTTTTCGGACTTCCCTTGATTGCCGCCGACCTCGGCGAGGGGGCGAAATTCTTCGTCGTCGCATACATAGTTTTAAATAACTTCTTCCAATGGACTTACGGCATAAGCAGAATAAAGGGCGAGCCGTTTAAAGAGAGCTTAAAGCCCAAGCCGCTGCTTTTATCCCCCGTCTTTGTTGCGGCGGTAATAGGTATGATAATATACTTCTCGGGGCTCGGCGGAATGATGAACGACGTGCCCGTCGTTTCGGACACGGTAAACGCCGTTGCGTCGATGAACACGCCGCTCGCAATGATAATAATGGGCGTATATCTCGGACAGACGGATTTCAAGAGCTTGTTTACTACGGTTTCGGTATATTTCACATCGTTCGTAAGGCTTATCCTATGCCCGTCGCTCACGTTT
This sequence comes from uncultured Eubacteriales bacterium, assembly GCA_902766475.1. Classification (GTDB taxonomy): domain Bacteria; phylum Bacillota; class Clostridia; order Christensenellales; family Borkfalkiaceae; genus UBA10281. The sequence goes on along the minus strand of CACXDQ010000204.1, from coordinate 237 downwards.
TTGATGATGTGGTTTTTGCCCGTCGACATCAATATCAAGATAGCGATTTTGATTGTTGCGGCTTGCCCCGTCGGAACGAACGTTGCGGCTTACGCACAGCTCTGCGGCAAAGATTACGCTTACGGCGTAAAGACTGTATTGATGTCCACCCTCTTCGCAATGATAACCCTTCCCCTTCTCATAATGCTCGGCAACATACTTTGGGTATGATTTAAAGAGAATACAACGTAAAAAGCG
>CACXDQ010000203.1 GCA_902766475.1 uncultured Eubacteriales bacterium | reverse complement strand
TTACGATTATAATAGAACAGGTTGTTTAAATTGTAAATATAAATCATTAACATCTATAGGATGTAAAATACAAAACTTGTTAAATAATATTTTTGTACTTTTCAATTCACACAAATAAAGAAAGCTTCATTTTTATAATTGCTCATCCAATTGTTTTAATTGATTATGCTTTATTGTTTATAACGCAAAAGGCAGGGCTCAAAAGCCTTGCCTTACAACTATATTTTTTATAATTAAATGTATTTTAATATGGTCGTCTTTTCAATGTAGATAAGATAAAATATTTTTAATCTTTTTTACAGTGCAAAAAATTACCATAACATAAGAATAAATCCGAACACATTGCGGGTAACAAACAACCGCTCCGAGTTCGGATTATTTTGATTTGGTGGAGATAATGGGACTCGAACCCACGGCCTATGCGTTGCGAACGCATCGCTCTACCAACTGAGCCATATCCCCGTTTTTGCCGACAATTTTTATCAAATGCTTATTTATTATATCACTACGAAAAAAATTTATCAACAAAATTATCGCTATTAAACAAATTTTTTTATTATTTTTTTGCCTTTATTTATCGTTGTCGATCATATCGCCCGTATTTGTTTCACCTATTATATAGATCGGGCGGTTTTTGACCTCGGTATATATATTTTCAAGATACACGCCGTAAAAGCCGAAAAGGATATTCTGCACGCCGAGCATAAGCCCGACCGCTTCTAAGACGAAAAGCCACCCCGAAACGTAAATTCCGCAAAGTCTTAAAATAATCGAAGTTATAAGCGAGATAAACCCGACAGCCGACAGACATATTCCGAAATAGGTTATAAGTTTTAACGGAACGGACGAAAAGGCGACTATTCCGCCCATAGCGTAATCAAACAGCTTGGTGAACGACCATTTTGTCTTTCCGGCGGCGCGCTCGACGTTGTCAAAATCTATCCACTTGGTTTTAAAGCCTATCCAACCGAACATTCCTTTCGTAAACCTTTCTTTTTCGGAAAGGGATAAAAGTGCGTTTACGAATTTTCTGTTCATAAGGCGGTAATCTCTCGCTCCGCTCATCATGCGAGCGTCGGAAACGCCGTTCATTACACGGTAGAAATTGTTAGCGAAAAAAGTGCGGAGCTTGGGCTCGCCTTTTCTCGTAACCCTTCTCGTCGCAACCGAATCATACCCCTCTTCTTCGAGCGCCTTTACCATTTCGGGAAGAAGAGAAGGGGGATCCTGCAAGTCGGCGTCCATAAGGCAGACAAAATCTCCAAGGCTCTTTTCAAGACCTGCGTACATCGCCGCCTCTTTTCCGAAATTCCTTGAAAAAGAGATATATTTTACCCTATTGTCCGTTTTTGCGAAACCTTTAATTAACGTAAGAGTTTTGTCCGACGAGCCGTCGTCGACGAAAATCACCTCGAAGTCCTCTTTCATTGACTTGGCAACTCTCGTCAGCTCGCCGTAAAAAATCGGCAACACCTCTTCTTCGTTATAGCACGGAACTATCACAGAAACCAAACTCATTTAAATCACCTTTTTGCCGAATAAACGCACTATAGCCCCACTTATGACCTTTTCTCGTCTATGTCGGGAGCTTTATTTTTACATTTATAAGCGCAATTTTCACAGCCGCAAGAGCAGCTGCCTTTGCCCTTTATTTTTCTGTAGACGACAACGAATATCGCTGCGCCTACGACCGCCGCAATTACGGCTATTAAAATTATATCGACAGTTTTCATATCTAAATTCCAAACGGAAGCGCTATAAGATGGACGATAAGCGCCATTAACCAAGCGACGAGGCATTGCCATAATACGACGCCGATCGCCCATTTAAAGCCCAATTCTCGCCTAATCGCCGTTATCGCCGCAACGCAAGGGGTGTAAAGCAAGCTGAACACGAGCATTGTGAGTGCGGAGCCGACGGAAAGCGCAGAAGAGATATTTTCACCGAACAACACGCCCATTGTGGAAACGACGCTCTCTTTCGCCATAAAGCCCGAAATGAGAGAGGTGCAAATTCTCCAATCGCCAAGCCCGATGGGTTTGAAGATGGGCACTAAAACGCCCGAAATCGACGCCAGCATGCTGTCGTGCATATCCTCGACGAGATTGAAACTGAAATTGAAACTCTTCAAAAACCACACCACGACCGTGGCGATAAGTATTACGGTAAACGCCCTCTGAATAAAATCTTTCGCCTTTTCCCAAAGGAGCTGTAAAACGCTCTTTACGCCGGGGAGTCGGTAGTTGGGCAATTCCATCACGAAAGGCACGGCTTCGCCCTTGAAAAGCGTCTTTTTGTAAATTACGGAAGCCAAAATTCCGAGAATTACGCCGAGGAAATACAATGCGGTTATTACGAGCCAGCCTATTTTCGGGAAAAACGCCGCCACAAAGAACGAGTATATCGGCAATTTTGCCGTACAGCTCATGAACGGGGTAAGCAAAATAGTCATCTTCCTATCCCTGTCGCTCGGAAGCGTTCTCGTTGCCATTACGGCGGGAACGGTACAGCCGAAACCCACAAGTAGGGGCACTATACTTCTGCCCGACAAGCCTATTTTACGCAAGGGCTTATCCATAAAGAACGCTACCCTCGCAATATATCCGCTGTCCTCTAACAGAGAGAGGAATAAAAACATAGTTACGATTATCGGCAAAAAGCTTAAAACACTTCCTACGCCCTCGAAAATGCCGCCGACGATAAGTCCGCTTATCGCCGGGTTGACGGAAGAATTTGCAAGTGCGCCGTCGACAAGCTCTGTAAGCTTGCCGATGCCCATTTCGAGAAGATTTTGCAAAAATGCGCCGATTACGTTGAACGTAAGGAAGAAAACGAGCGCCATTACGCCGATAAATACGGGTATTGCCGTATATTTCCCGGTAAGTATTTTATCTATCTTCTCGCTTCTTTTATGCTCCTTGCTCTCGTGCGGCTTTTTGACGCATTGTCCGCACACCTTAGCTATGTACGAAAAGCGCATGTCCGCCATTGCGGCGCCACGGTCAAGCCCACGCTCGTTTTCCATCTGCACGACAAGGTGTTCCAACGTCTGCTTTTCGTTGTCGTCGAGATTGAGCTTGTCCAAAATGAGCTCGTCGCCCTCAATGAGCTTACACGCCGTAAAACGCACGGGAAGCCCCGCATTTTTTGCGTGATCCTCGATAATGTGTATTACCGCATGAATGCAGCGGTGTACTGCGCCGCCGTTGTCGTCGGTATCGCAAAAATCTTGCCGCAAAGGTTTTTCATTGTATTTTGCAATGTGTACGGCGTGGCGAACAAGCTCGTCTACGCCCTCGTTTTTCACCGCCGAAATGGGAACGATCGGCACGCCGAGCATATTTTCCATTGCGTTTATATCAACCGAGCCGCCGTTGCCGCTCAGTTCGTCCATCATATTGAGTGCGATAACCGTCGGAACGCCCATTTCAAGAAGTTGCATTGAAAGATATAAGTTGCGCTCTATATTGGTTGCGTCGACGATATTTATTATCGCATTGGGCTTTTCGTCCAAAACGAAATTACGGCTTACAAGCTCTTCGCTCGAATACGGCGACATCGAATAAATGCCCGGAAGGTCGGTAACAAGAGTGTTTTTCTTGCCCCTTATTGCGCCGTCTTTTCTGTCGACGGTAACGCCGGGAAAATTGCCGACGTGCTGATTTGCGCCCGTAAGCTGATTGAAAAGCGTCGTTTTACCGCTGTTTTGATTGCCGACAAGGGCAAATTTTAACGTTGTATCGTCGGGGAGCGGCTCTCCGCTTCCCTTCGGGTGAAATTTTCCCTCTTCGCCAAGCCCCGGGTGATCTACCTTTTTAAACGTATTTTCCACCGTCGAAACTTCGTTTCCCGCCTTTTTATCTACGGGCGTAACGATTATTTTTTCGGCGTCTGCAAGCCTTAAAGTGAGCTCATAGCCACGAATGCGTATCTCCATAGGATCGCCCATCGGCGCAAGTTTTATGAGGGTAACTTCAACGCCGGGGGTAACGCCCATGTCGAGCAAATGCCGCCTTAAAGCGCCCTCGCCGCCCACTTCGGATATTAAACCGGTCTGCCCTATTTTCAAGTCTTTGATATTCATAAGTAATTCTCTTTTGCAAAATGATAAAATAAAATTTACGTAGCGGAAAGAAGTTTTCCGTACTTAAATCATTATATTTCATTTTTGACTTTTTGTCAAGAAATATAACGCCTTTAATA
>CACXDQ010000202.1 GCA_902766475.1 uncultured Eubacteriales bacterium | reverse complement strand
ATGTCGTTTTCCTTTGCCTCGGCGGTAACTTCGGCATTTCCCGCCTTGGGGATAGCCCCGACGGAGAATGCGCACGCACTCACCGCAACCGCCGCAATGGCAATGCCTTTTTTAATTTTATTTTTCATATTTTTACACCTCTGATAAGTGTTTATTATTCTTCTATTAAAAGAACGTTATCGAGAAGAATATCGACAGCCCCGTCCCAACTTGCAAACTCGATATTGTCGCCGTTATGACGAACGTATAAATAATTTATTATTTTATTTAAATTTTTAAAAACGGGCTGCGGAGAAAACTCCGCAGCCCATTCAAAGATCAACGTCTTTTCTTCTTGAACGCTACAACTGCGAGAGAAAGCACGGAAGCTAACGTAAGTCCGCCCAAACCTCCGAGCGAGCCGCCGCAGCCGAAACCGTCTTTCTTGCCGCTTTCGCCGTCGTCGGGAGTTTCTCCGCTTTCCGACTCGTTTTCGGGATCGCTGCCCGATTCGGAACCGCTTTCGTCCTCGATCTCGATCTCTTCGAGCGCCGCCTTTGCCTCTTCTATCTTATAGGCAGCCGCCGCTATCTCATCAGCCGTTGCGGCGTCATTGTCAAGCACGAGCTGAGCTTCTGCCAAAGCGTCTTTATAGAGCTGTACGGAAATTGCGGTGTAAGCCGTTTCGTCGATGGTCTCTGCGATAGCCGCTTTGAGCGCAACGACGGATACAAGCCCGTTTTTAGCTCCTTTCAAGCCCTCTTCGGCTTCGTCGTAATCTGCCTGAACGTGTTTCGTTGCAACGACATCTTTCGCATTCTGCAATTTTGTCGCAAAATCAGCCCAAGTGCCAGCCGTATAATCTTCTTCTTTAAGCTCTTCGCACTCTTCGATGAGAGTTTCGAGTTGTTCGCTGTCGCCGTACTCAACTAAGCCCTTATATGCGGTATCGAGCGCCGTGTAAGCCGCATCGACGTTCGTTTTGGGCGTTTCTTCCGCAGCCAATATCTTCTCGGCGGCGGCGAGAGCGTCCGCAAACGTGGCAAAGCTTAAAGGTTCATAGTTCTCTTCTGCGTATTCTTTACCCTTTATCTCGTTTACCAAAGCGGTGAGAGCCGTAAGATCGCCCTTTTCTACCAAGCCGTTCAAAACGACGTTGAGTGCGTTCGTAGCGGCGGTAACTTCCTCTTCGGAAGCGTCCTCGTCGGCGTTTACGGTCTTTGCCGTTTCCAAAGCGCCGTCGAAGCCCTCTAAGGACGCCGACATATAATTCGCCTTAACCACGGCGTTTGCCGCCGTAACGGCGCTTTCGAGCGCCGTCTTGTCGGTAGCGAGAAGTTTGAGCGCCGCCTTAGATTCTTCGATAGCCGCCATATAGGAAGAAATAGTTTCTTCGGTTACGGTTATGGGAGCGATAGCTTGTTTAGCCTCCGCAACGAGTGCGGCTAAGGGCGACCACGTCTTTTTGGTGTAGATAGTATTGTCGAGAGCTTCAACTTCGGCGATAACTGCGTCGAGAGCGGAAGTGTCGGCTTTCTTTACGGTTACGGTAACGGTGTAGGCTTCGGGGATAACGTCGAACACGTCGTCCACAGAAACTTCCGTATTTGCCGTAAACGTGAATTCGCCTTCGGTCATTTCCTGCCAGTCTGCACTCGTCCAGTCGAGAGCGATCTCGCCCGATGCGCCGTTCATTGTTGTATAAGTTACCTTTTCGGGAAGAGCCGCCTTTACGCCGTCGGCGTCAGTTCCGGGCGCAACGCCCATTTCGGCTTTAACTTCGCTCGCCGTCTTTACGGTATCTCTTACCGAAGTTTTAAGTTTGTCTGAAATATCTTCATATACCTGAAGTTCGGTTATCGTGGTAACGCCCTGCGCTCCGCCGTTGTCCTGGTCGGAATTCGTAACACGAACGTATCTTGCGTAAACGCCGTTAGCGGCGTAAGTACGGCAAGTGTCGGGCAAGCTGTTTACATAGGCACCTTCGTTCCAACCGGTAGCGTCTTTAGTCTCTAAACTGCAACCTATCTGTCCGCCGTTATATATACCCTCTATATCGTTTATCGCAAATATGGTGGTAACGCCGCTCGAAAAATCGGGGGTATCGGAAACTTGAATTACAACGTTCGAGAAACCCCAAGACGCAAGATAACCTACTTTTATTTCAGCTATCTTATATTCTTTGCCCAAATCGAGATATACCCAAGCCATCGTGCCTGCCGTAGCTGTAGAACGGTTTTGAGCTACGCCCCAAGCAGCCGTGCCGTCGGTAAGACTTAAAAGGCTATATCCGTCCTGCCCGTAAAAACCTTGATT
>CACXDQ010000201.1 GCA_902766475.1 uncultured Eubacteriales bacterium | reverse complement strand
ATTCCTCGTGACGGGGCGTCTCCGAGAAACGGCGCTCAAAGACCGACTGCGGCCGGTCAGAACGGTTTTGCAAGGGGCGCAAAGCCTTTCGGTAATTCCACGGGCGGCAAAAAACCCGCCGAAGTCACGTTCGTCCCCAAGGATACGGGTAAAAATTACGGAAACAAGAAGAAGGCTTCCGAAAAGAATTACGACGACAAGAAGTCTATAAACAAGAAGTCGCTTTCAAAAGGTCAGGTTTCGGTAGAAGATTTTGACGAGAACAAGACCGGTTACAGAAAATTAAGAGTTAAAAAAGACAAGAAACAGAACGAACAGGTTCAAACTATCAAGATCGAAAGAGCGGTCATCAACAAGGAGATTATATCCATTAAAGAGCTTTCCGAAAAGCTCGGTATTACCGCCATAGAGATCACCAAAAAGCTCTTTAAAGAGGGCATAATGAAAACGATAAACGATTCCGTCGATTACGATACGGCGGGCGTTATTGCGGCGGATCTCGGCATAGAACTTGAACTTAAACTCGATAAGACCGCCGAGGACGTCCTGAACGAGGCGTTCGACGCCGCTGACGACGAGGCAAACCTTATCAAGCGTCCTCCCGTCGTTACCGTTATGGGACACGTTGACCACGGCAAGACGAGCTTGCTCGACAAGATAAGAAGTGCAAACGTAACGGCTACCGAGGCGGGCGGAATAACGCAGCATATCGGCGCATACACCGTTACCGTAAACGGCGAGAAGATAACCTTCCTCGATACCCCCGGCCACGCCGCATTCACCGCAATGAGGGCGAGGGGCGCTCAGATAACGGATATTGCTATAATCGTTATCGCAGCCGACGACGGAATCATGCCTCAGACGATCGAGGCTATCCACCATGCGCAAGCGGCGGGCGTTTCGATAATCGTTGCGGCAAACAAAATGGATAAGCCGCAAGCTAATATCGAAAGGGTAAAACAACAGCTTGCAGATCAGTCCGTTCTCGTAGAGGAATGGGGCGGCGACGTTGCGCTCGTTCCCGTTTCCGCAAAGACGGGCGAAGGTATAGACAGCTTGCTTGAAACGGTGCTTTTGACCGCCGAAGTCAAAGAGCTTAGAGCCAACCCCGACAGAATGGCGAAAGGCACTATCATCGAAGCTAAACTCGACAAGGGTAAAGGACCTGTGGCAACCGTTCTCATTCAAAATGGTACGCTCCATACGGGCGATAACCTTGTTGCCGGAACTATTACCGGCAGGGTAAGGGCAATGATAGACGACAAGGGCAGAAACGTCAAAGAGGCAGGTCCTTCAATGGCAGTTTCGGTTTTGGGGCTTGAAGAAGTCCCCAATGCGGGCGATTCCATCTATGCGGTAGAACAGGATAAGCTTTCCAAGCTCGTTGCGCAGGAGAGAAGAAACAAAGAGAGAGAAGAGATGATAAAACAATCTCAGAAAGTCACTTTGGACGATCTTTTCTCAAAGATTTCCGACGGGGATCTCAAAGTTTTGAACATACTTATCAAGGCGGACGTTCAAGGCTCCGTCGAGGCGGTCAAACAATCGCTTACCGAGCTTTCGGACGATGAGGTAAAAGTAAACGTAATTCATGCCGGCGTCGGCGCAATAAACGAAACGGACGTAATGCTCGCAGATTCTTCAAATGCGATAATCATCGGCTTCAACGTAAGACCTGACGCAAACGCTAAAAATCTTGCCGAAAGAAGCAAGGTCGACATCAAGCTTTACAGAATAATCTATGAAGCGATAGACGACGTTTCCAACGCTATGAAAGGGCTTGTCGCACCGAAAACTCAAGAGATATATATGGGCAAAGCCGAAGTCAGACAGACTTTCAAGATCACGGGCGTCGGAATGGTCGCCGGTTGTTACGTTACCGAGGGCAAGATCGTCAGAAACGGCAAGCTTCGTATTTACAGGGACGACGTAATGATTTGCGAAGGCAACGTAAATCAGCTCAAACGTTTCAAAGACGACGTTAAGGAAGTATCTCAGGGCTTTGAGTGCGGTATTTCGATCGAGAACTTTAACGATATAAAGATCGGCGATTTCATCGAGAGTTATATTATAGAAGTTAAACAGAATTAAGTTGCGCAGCCGACGCCGCAAATGCGGCGTCGGCTGTTAAAAAATAACGGAGATAATTGTTTTGAACGATAAGAGAGAGAAGAGATTAAACAGCGAATTTCAAAAAGAAATTTACAATATACTCAAAAACAAGGTAAAAGATCCCGATATTTGCGAGATGTTCAGCATTTCCGAAGTTGACGTTACGAACGACTTGAAACATGCTAAAGTTTACGTTTCAATTTTTTCGGGATCGGATGCGAGCAAAAAAAGGACTTTCGACGCAATTTGCGCCTCCGCCAAAACGGTGAGAAGCGAACTCGGCAGAGTTATGCGCATAAGGACAGTTCCCGAACTTCACTTTATGCCCGACACCTCGACGGAATACGGTATGAAGATAGATAAGATTTTGAGTACTTTAACATATTCGGACAACATGCCCGACGATGAAGATATTTAATAAGAACCATGACGCTTAAAGAGATAGCAGAAAAATTCAAAAGTGTAAAAAGTGCGCTTGTTTTCAGCCATAGCCGCCCGGACGGCGATACGCTCGGCTCGGCTTTTGCGCTCAAATCGGCTTTAAATAAAATCGGAAAGAGGGCAGATATCGTTTGCGAATCGCCCATTCCGCAAAAATTCTCGTTCTTTCCCATATCATCTGAAGTAAAAAGGACGATAAATGCCGAAGATTTAAATTATGACGCACATATTTCCGTAGACTGTTCCGTTCCCAATATGATGGGAGAGAATTATTCTTTATATACCAAAAACAAGAATACTTTCAATATCGATCACCATATTTCAAATTCAGAGTACGCCAAATATAATTACGTTGAGGACAGAGCGTCTTGCTGTGAAATAATGTATTCTTTTATTTCGGCTCTCGGTATAGAGATCGACAAGGAGATCGCAAACTGTATTCTTCTTGGTTTAAGCACGGATACAGGGCATTTCATGCACAACAACGTAACGTCCGAGACCTTTTTGATTGCGTCAAAACTCGTTGCAGTGGGCGGAGATATACATGAGATAGGTTACAGAATGTTTAAAAGCCAGCCTAAAAACAGGGCGCTTTTATTTGTTAAAGTGATGTCGGGAATGAGGTTTTTTCTCGACGGAAAGCTTGCGATCATTCACACCTTTAAAGATGATCTGAACGAGTTTAACGCTACTTCCGATCTTACCGAGGGGTTTATTGATTTCCCGCTTTCGGTTGACGGGGTAGAGGTTGCTATCTCAATTTTGGAAAACAAAGAAAATTGCTATAAGATAAGTTTCAGAAGTAAAGGCAAAGTGAACGTAAATGAAATAGCCTCCACGTTCGGCGGTGGCGGACACGTCCTTGCAAGCGGGGCGATGCTCAACGGCTTTTACGAGGACGTAAAGGATAAGCTCATTCGTACCGTCGAGCTTAATATGGGTGAATAGTGAACGGATTTTTAAATTTGTATAAACCGAGCGGAGTAAGTTCGGCTTACGTTTTAAACGCCGTAAAGAGGGTTTTGAAAAGACAGCCTGTCGGACATATGGGAACGCTCGATCCGCTCGCAAGCGGCGTTTTGCCCGTTGCGATAGGAAAATCTACTCGCCTTTTCGATTATTTGCTCGATAAGACGAAGCGATATACCGCAACGATAGAATTCGGCTATGAAACGGATACGTTGGACCTCGAAGGCGCTATAATAAAGACGACGGAAGCCATTCCGACGGAAGAGGAAGTCGTCTTTGCCGCATCAAAGATGAATGGCGATATTATGCAGTTACCGCCTGTCTATTCCGCAAAATGCGTAAACGGAAAGAGAAGTTACGAACTTGCGAGGAAAGGCAAAGAAGTCGAGCTACCGCCTAAAAAAGTGCATATATCGTATGTAAACGTCATAGAAAAGATAACGGACAGAAAATATAAGATAGAAATCGAATGTAAAGGCGGAACGTATATCCGCTCGATAGCGAGAGATTTAGGATATATGTGCAACTCTTTCGCTACAATGACTTCGCTCGTGAGGACGGCATCGGGTATTTTCGATATTTCGGGCAGTATTTCGGCGGAAGAGTTTATCAAGGCTGAAGATAAAGAAAGCTTGCTGATCGCTCCCGACATGGTAGTAGACTTTCCGATAATAAGATTGACCGAGATAGAAGCCGAGCGGCTTTTTAACGGTCTTTATGACTTTTTCGATTATCCCGACGGCATATATAGGGTTTACGATCCGGATAAGTTTTACGGCGTGGGAACAATGACGGACGGGAAGTTAAAGGTAAAGGCATATTTAAGAAATGATTAAAGAATTGCTCTTCGATAAACAATACGACGAAAAGATTGTGATTGCTCTCGGTTTTTTTGATTGTATTCATATCGCTCATATCGAGCTTTTGAAAAAGGCGAAAGAGATTGCCGACCGATTTGGAGCTAAACTCTGTATGTTTACGTTCAGAAGCGATAAGACGGGCATCTTATACGGTAACGAAGGCTCCGTTTTGACTTATGAAGAGAGGCTCCAAAAGGCTGAACGGCTCGGTGTGGACTGTGTTTTATTCGCAGATTTTGACGAGCGGTTTATGAATATTTCTGCAAATGATTTTATTTTTAAAATTTTAAATAATTTTGAAGTTAAAGGCATTGTTTGCGGATTTGATTATACTTTCGGTAAAAACGCAGAGGGCAACTCAAAAACGATAGAGGATATCGCTCAAAAAAACGGGATTATTTTTGAGGTGATCAAAAAGAGAGAATTTTGTAACAAGAAGATTTCTACGACAGATATAAAGATACTTTTAAAGGGCGGAGAGATAAAAACAGCAAATGTTTTTTTAGCTGAGCCGTACTTTATAAGCGGCGTCGTTGTCGAAGGAAGAAAGGTAGGAAGAAAAATAGGTTTCCCGACGGCGAATATTTTAAAAAACATTGAAAAAATGCCGATAAAATACGGTGTTTATAAAACTTTTACATATATTGACGGAAAGGTTTACAAGGGGATAACCAATTTCGGTAACGCCCCGACGTTCAATGAAAACAAAATGCTTTTCGAAACCCATATAGACGGCTTTTCGGGCAATCTTTACGGAAAGCGCCTCACGATATATTTTGAAGATTATTTAAGGCCTATCGGGAAGTTTTCTTCCGTCGATGAACTTAAAAACAGACTGACAAAAGATTTGGAGAGTATAAGATGATAAAATTCGGACCGAGCGGAAACAGCGAGAGCTTTTCATTGGAAGGACATAAGTCTACCGTGGAAGCCGCTTTATGGTGCAGAGAAAGAGGGCTTGATTGTTATGAATATTCATTCGGGCGTGGCATAATGCTCGGTGAGGAAAAGGCGAGGGAAATAGGGAAAGCGTTTAAGGAAAACGGAATAGCTATAAGCGTTCACGCTCCGTATTTTATAAACCTCGCTACGCCCGAAGAAGATAAAGCAAACAATTCTTTTAAATACATACTCGACAGCGCAAAATTTATGAGATTTATGCAAGGCGAGAGGATAATATTTCACCCTGCCGCACAAGGCAAGGTAAGCCGTGAGGAAGCCGTGTCGAAAACTATGGACAGAATGAAGATTTTAAGAGATCTCATTTATGAAAACGGATTTCAGGATATGAAGTTTTGCCCTGAAACCATGGGAAAACTTGCACAGATAGGCACTATCGAAGAGATAACCGATTTCTGTACGATAGACGATTGTTTTATCCCGACAGTAGATTTCGGACACGTCAACGCCCGTGAGCAAGGCAGTTTAAAAACCGTGCAAGACTATAAGGTAAGACTTGAATATATGATCGAAAGGCTCGGATATGAAAAGATGAAGAATTTCCACGTTCATTTCTCGAAAATTCAGTATGCGTCGAAGGGTGAGATACGCCACCTCACTTTTGCCGACGACGTGTACGGTCCCGAATTTGAGCCGCTTGCCGTAGCTTTGAAAGACTTGAAGCTTGAGCCGACCGTTATATGCGAAAGCGCCGGCACTCAAGCCGAGGACGCACTCACGATGAAACTTATATATAATTCGTAATTTTTCTTACACTGAAATTACACCCAATTT
>CACXDQ010000200.1 GCA_902766475.1 uncultured Eubacteriales bacterium | reverse complement strand
GAGAGAGGGCGGGGCTTACGGCTCTGCCGATATAGGCGAGGGAAAGACGATCTGTATCGACTATTCTTCGATAAACATCGCCAAACCATTCCATATAGGACACCTCTCGACCACCGTCATAGGCGGCGCTTTATACCGCATTTTCAAGTTTTTGGGCTATAACGCCGTCGGTATAAATCACCTCGGAGATTACGGAACTCAGTTCGGCAAGCTCATCTACGCATACAAACATTGGGGCGGCGAAAAAGCCGTCGAAGAGGGCGGCGTTAAGGAGCTTACGAGGCTTTACGTCCGCTACCATAAGGAGAGCGAACAAAACCCCGCCATGGACGACGAGGCAAGGCACTATTTCAAGCTCATAGAAGAGGGCGACGAGGAATGTAACGCACTCTTCAACAAATTCAAGGAGCTTACCCTCAAAGAAGTCGAGAAGATATACGAAGAACTCGACATAAAATTCGATTCTTACGCCGGAGAGAGTTTTTACAACGACAAGATGCAGCCCGTTATCGACGAACTCAAAGAAAAGGGGCTTTTGAAAGAGAGCGAGGGCGCAATGATAGTCGACCTCGAAAAATACGATATGCCGCCGTGCCTTATTTTAAGGTCGGACGGGGCTTCACTGTACGCTACGAGAGATCTCGCCGCCGCCTGTTACAGAAAGGCGACTTACGATTTCGACAAGTGTTTATACGTCGTCGCATATCAGCAAAATCTTCACTTCAAACAGATATTCAAGGTGCTTGAACTCATGGGTAAAGAATGGGCGAAAGACCTCGTTCACGTCGCTTACGGAATGGTTTCTCTCTTAGACGAGAACGGAAATCAGGTCGCCATGAGTACGAGAAACGGCACTGTCGTCCTTTTAGAGGACGTGCTTAAAAAATGCCATGAAAAGTGCCTCGAAGTGATAGAGCAGAAAAACCCCGAATTGCCCGATAAAGAGCTTATAGCCCGTCAAGTGGGTACGGGTGCGGTCGTGTTTGCGGCGCTTTCAAACAGCAAGATAAAGGACATTGCGTTCAGCTACGATAAGATACTTAATTTCGACGGAGAAACGGGACCTTACGTCCAGTACACCGCCGCAAGGATGAAGAGCGTGCTTCGCAAGGGCGGAGAGATAGGAAGCTTTGCGGGCGTGGAGGAAAACGAGGACGAATATCAGCTCGTCTCGGCGCTTTCTACCTTCCCCGACGTCGTTAAAAGCGCCGCCGAGAAGTTGGAGCCGTTCTATATAACGAGATATGCGATAGAGGTTGCGTCCTTGTACAACAAATTCTACTTCGAGCATAAGATAATAGGCGAGGACGAGAACGTCAGAAATTTCCGCCTCACAATAACGAGGGCGGCGCTCACCGTAATCGAAAATTGCCTTGCATTGCTCGGCATTAAAGTTCCGGAGAGAATGTGATGAAAAAACTCGTCTTGTTCGACCTCGACGGAACGCTTACCAACACTTCTTACGATATCGCAGACAGCGTAAACAAGACGCTGAGGCGATTCGGCTATCCCGAAATAACGCTCGAAGAGGCGATAAAATTCGTCGGAAACGGGGCGAGAAAGCTCATAGAACGGTCGCTGAAAGGCGCTCCTTGCGACAATTTCGACGAAGTTTTGGACAGATATAACGAAATATACAATTATTGCGGAAGCCCCAAGACCTACGTTTACGACGGAATGAAAGACGTGATGAAAAGGCTCGTCGACGCGGGGTTTATGCTTGCGATAATATCCAACAAGCCGCAGGCGGGAACGGACGAGGTAGTGAAAACTTTCTTTTCGGATATTCCGCTATCTTACGTTTTCGGACAGAGGGAAGGCATTAAGACCAAGCCCGACAGAGCGTGCGTCGATTTTGTCCTTAAAGAGCTTAAAATAAGCGCAAAAGACGCCGTTTTCGTCGGCGACAGCGACGTCGACGCAATGACGGCGATAAACGCCGGGATAGACGGCGTGTGCGTGCTTTGGGGATACAGACCTAAGGAGATACTCGAACAGGTCGGGGCAAAGACGTTCGTTTCCACCCCCGAAGAGCTGTACGAAAAAATATTGAGTTTATGAACGTTATTACCTTTAAAAAGGACGGCGAAACGTGGGCTTGCGCAACCGATTGCGCCGCCCTCGCCGCATACGGCGAAAACGAGAGAGAAGCGCTTTCGGCTCTCGAAGAAAACGTGTATATCTACTGTAACTGGCTGGGCTGCCCCCTCCCGAAAGACCTCGGCGTTAAAGTCGTAAAGAGGTCGGAGGCATTTTCGGCGGCGGCTTTTTCGCCGCTTGGAAATAAAGAGCTTAAAAGGGCGAAAGAGAGGGCGCTTCAAGCGGCGTTTTCGTTGAAGGCGTTTTCCGACAGCTTTGACATGACAGAGGAAGAAAGGGACATATTAAACGCCTATCTCGCATTTTCGGACGATATCTGTTCGCCTTACGGCGAAGGGCTTATAGGCGGAGCTTCGGCGCTCGTATCGTCGGACGACGAAAAACTCGGAGAAAAGGCGATGTGTTTGTCGGCGCATGCGTTCGTAACGGCGCAAAAGCTTTTTGAAAGAGTGTCGAAAAGAGGGATAAAATTTACCGATTCTTTCACATTCGGTCTTTAATTTTCACGAGTAAAGTATTGACGAAAACTTTTTATTGGTGTATAATATTGGTATATAACAATATTAATAAAAAATAAATGCGGCTTTGCTCCGCATAAAGAGGTGAAAAATGAAAAAACTTTTGGTTGTTTTGTTGGCGCTTGCTATGTCCGTCGCCCTCGTATTTACCGCCGTTTCATGCGGCAGCGATAATACCGCAGAAACGGATACGCAGAAGATAACGGATAATTCGGGCGACACCGCTCCCGAGGACAGTGCGGACGATTCCGTTGAAGAGTCCGAAGTAAACCCCTACGAGGGTATGACTATCGAGGACGTCGTTCCCGGTGCGGAAGTGGAGAGAACTACTCCGTCGAAAAAGACCGTAAAGCAGATAGCTAACGAATTTCTCGACGAAATTTCCGTCAAAGGCGTAAAATATGCCGCTCACGTCGACGCTTCGCTTACTTACGGTATAGGCGGATATAGTATTTCTTTCGATAAAAACGTTGCGGTTGACCTCAAAGGTTATATCGACGACGAAACCGGGCTTATGGTCGACGTCGTTTTAAATTATAAGGACGTCGCTATGAATAAAGTCGAAAAAGACCTTACGGCGGAATTTTTCGTCAGAGGTAACAAAGTTTACAAGGGATCTTATTCCGTCGACGAAGAGGGCGAAAAGACCTATGACAGAGTTGAGGGCAGCGTTTACGATTATACCGTAGAGCCCGTTCCCGAAATGATCTCGATGATATTCGAGCAGTCGGAAGTAGCCGACCTCGTAGATTCCGTATTCAGAACGATAGACTTAGGCGGCGCAGAAGTTTTGTTTGACGACGCTTTGAACGACGCCGAGGACGGCGGCAACTATATCGCCGTTTCCGTCGATCTCAGTCTGCAGGCACAAACTTTGCTCAATTCCGTAAATCAGATACTCGCTATGCCTTTGGCTGACACCGTAAAGAATATGATGAATTACGAACTTGCAGATTTGTTGCCGCAGATCAAAGCCGTAGTCGACAACGCTACGTTTATCGACCTTATCGATCAGCTCGGCGCACCGAAGGACGCAACGTCAAGCGCCGTAGGCGGCGGTATCGCAGCTTTATGTACGGAACTTGAAACCCGCTATCCCTTTGCGCAATATTCCCAAAAACTTCTCGAATTTGCAAAAGCCGAAAGCACTAAGTCGTTTGAAGATTGCGAGAGCTGGAACGACGTAGTTGTCAGACTTTTATCCGTAGAAGTCGAAGGTAAATATCAGCCCATTGCGGTAAAGAGCTATTTCCCCGAAGATTATTACGAGACGCTCTCCGCCGAAACCGCTACCGTGAAAGACGCCGTATATATGTTGTTGGACGCTCTTCCCAAGCTCGCTACCGACGTTTTGGGAACGGAGCAGTCGATGCTCGATCAGTACGGCTTGAAGTTGAGCTTAATACTCGA
The DNA here is from genome assembly GCA_902766475.1 of uncultured Eubacteriales bacterium. GTDB lineage: Bacteria > Bacillota > Clostridia > Christensenellales > Borkfalkiaceae > UBA10281. The sequence continues at coordinate 1,992 of CACXDQ010000200.1, read as the reverse complement.
TACGTTCGTTCTTCCCAACCGCCCCGAATTGAAGGCTGACGTCAAGGTCGAACTCAACGATGCGACGCTCACCGCAGCCGCTAACGCTTCGCTTGAATTTATTCAGGAAGCAAAGGAAGAGGGCGAGGAGGATATGGTCGCATTGGGCGTTAAAGTGAACGCAAACGCATCGTTCGGCGTAGTAAACGAAGTGGAACTTACCGACGTTACAAAACTTTCCGTTGCCGAATAATATATAGGAGATAAAAATGAAGAAATTTTTGATAGGAATGTTGTCCGTCGCAATGTCGGCGGCGCTCACCGCAGGGCTTGTAGCTTGCGGCGGCGGCGAGACGAGCGTCGAAGATAGCACCGATACGGGCGACAGTGTAAACGAGCCCGTCGATACGAGGGTTACCCCCAACGGAATGATCCCCGGCGTTACGTTCGACGTTACGAACCTCTCCGACAAGACTGTCGCCCAGGTCGTCGAAGAATTTGTCGAAAACGCTAAAAACAGCGGAAAAGCCGTTGATTTCACCGTTACAAAGACCAATAAGTCTAACGGCGAGGAAATGAGCAAAACGGTTTACACCGCAAAGGGCTGTTTCGACGAGAACGGCGAGGCGAATTTCGATATTAAAAAGGTCGAATACGAGACAGATTACGTCTATGACGAGGAAACCGACGACGTTATCGCTGTGCCCGGAGGTCAGGAACACGGCACGGAACTTTACGTCCGTGGCGACGTCGCTTACGTCGGAAATTATTACGTTTACGACGGCGAAAAAGTATATAGTCAGGACTCCGTCGGCTACGACGGAGAGTATCATGACTTCGGGCTTGTCCCCGTTTACGGCGGCGATCTCGACCTCTCGGCGATAGAGATATTCAGACAGCTTTTCGCCGACAAAATGACGGGCGTCGAATACGATATGCCCGAAATGTACGCATTCAACGAAACTAAGGACGGAAGTTATCTTCTCTCCGCAACGCTCGACGTAAAACAGCCCGTCGAAACGGCTTTGAGAGCTTTCGGCGCTGCGGGCGATCTCAACGCCGTAGAATGGCTCGACAGCCTTACCGGCGGCAAGGCGAGCGAAGTTTTGGATTTGCTTGTCAAAGAGAGCGGAGAAGAGGGCGAAGAGGTCGTCGAAATCGACTATAACGCACTTTTACAAGAAGTCGTAAATGCGCTCGGCTTTGAGAGCGTTGACGCTATTTACGCCGCTTTGGAAGAGGCTTACCCCTTCGAGAACCTGGCGAAATATCTTGCGAAAGCCGGCGTTGTCGGAAGAACTCAGTACGATCAATTCTTAAAAGACGGCTACAAGGGGCTTATCGGTCAGCTTTTAGAGTATGTAAAAGAGAAGATGACGGAAATGAAGGACGCCGACGGTGAGGAGGCCGTAGTCGTTATCGAGGACGACTCTGTCGGCGAAGGTGAAAACGGTGAAAACGAGGTCGGCGAAGAACAACCCGCAGAGCCCGAAAATTCATTAATTCCCGCAAATCTTACCGAAACGCTTGCCGCATACGGCGAGAAATTAAAGGAAATTTTCGCAAATATAAAGAATATGACCGTTTGCGAAGTCGTGCAGGCTCTCCTTCCCCAAGGCGGAATGATAAATGCGGATCTTATATTTGATATGCTTTCGAATATAACCGTATCCAAGTTGGGCGCTAAGCTCGACGTCAAATTAAAAGGCGCAAGCGTAGCTTTCAGCGTACTCACGTTTGTTTCTATCAAGTCCGGCGATATGCCTATGAGCGATATTGAAAGCAGCATAAGGGGCAACGCCGTCGTCGTTTCCGACGTTGAGCTTGTCGATGTTGCTACCCTCGGTGACGTCGCTCCCAAGCTTGCCGCAACCGCAGATATTGTAGGTTTCGATATCGATACAGACGACTTACTCAATAACGATGTGCTTATTTCCGAAGTTTTGGGCGTAAACAAAGAATATGAAATTGTTACCGAAGAATATACGGAAACCGTTTATCTCGGATATCGCT
>CACXDQ010000199.1 GCA_902766475.1 uncultured Eubacteriales bacterium | reverse complement strand
TTGCCCTCGAAGGGCTTAATATAGGCAAATTCTTCACCGCCGTTTCGATCGTTTTGAACAACAATATCTACGCTTGTATTCTCCTCGTCGTTCTCTATCCCTTTTTCAAGCGTGACAGATATTCTTTCCTTATAAGATACTATTCTTCCGCCGTAACTATTTTGGCTATCGCCTTTATAAGCCCCGCGACAAAGGGCATTTGCGGCGCCGACGTCTACGGCGGCTTTTCGCTTCGTGCCGAGCTTATGGGCGTCGAGTTAGGTTTTCTTGCGGCGTATTCCGTAATAACGTTTGCCGAGTGCGGCTTTAAGGTCAAAAAAAGCGAATTGACGGGGCTTTATCTCATTCCTCTGATGATACTTGCGACGATGGCGCCCTACGTTTTAAAGGCGCTTTTCGGTGATTTTCCTCACGCTTACGGGCCCGAAGATATGTCTTTAACGCATAGAATAGACCTATATATTGGCGTTTTGTTGCCGATACTTTTATTTGTTGCGTTAAACAATAACAAGGACAAGGAAGAGGTGAGGGGCATACTCCTCTATATCAGTATAGGAACGTGGCTGTCTTTCTCGACAGATTATAAGATAATAGACTTTGCCGACGTTACGAGGCTTCCTCTGCACCTTTGCCATACGGCGATGTATCTCGTTCCGCTGTGCCTTATCTTCAAGCTCGACAAGCTGTTTTATTTCACCTATTTCATCAACGTTTTCGGTGCGCTTCTCGCAATGCTTATGCCCAACTACGGCACGGGCAACAATATCTTCGCATTCGACGTTGTGCTTTTCTTCACAAATCACTACATTGCGTTCTTTATGCCGATTTTAATGGTTGCGCTGAGGATTTACGAGCGGCCGAAACTCAAACACTTCACGTATTCTCTCGTCGGCTTTGCGATATACTATGCCGTTGCGCTCATCTCAAACGCATGGCTTTCAAATTACAAGGAAGTAGACTACTTCTTTATAAACTCAAACTTCGTTGCGGACAAGCTCGGAGAATGGGCAAATAAGCTCTTTTACGGCAACGTTTCGTTCAATATCGGCGAGCTTCAATTTACTTTCCACCCGCTGTATCAGTTCCTCTATTTCGTAGTGTATGCGTTTATCGCCGCCGGAATGTGGTTTTTGTACGAGGCGGCTTACTCGTTCGTCGACGCGATTTTTGAAATACAAGACAGAAAGAAAAAAATAAAAGCCGACTTCCTCGCAAGAGAAGTAAACGACGGCGGATATATCGGAGCGGATATGGAACAAAGGGAAATAAAGCTTGTTTTGAATGATTTTGCCAAGCGTTACGGAAACGGAAAGGTCTACGCCGTAAAAGACGCTTCGCTCGAAGTGAACGGCGGAGAGATATTCGGCTTTTTGGGGCATAACGGCGCCGGGAAAAGCACGATAATAAAGAGCATAGTGGGTATTCAGCCCATAACGAGCGGACATATTACGGTCTGCGGCTATGACGTTGAGTATGAGCCCGTCCTCGCAAAGGCGAATATAGGTTACGTTCCCGATCACTACGCATTGTACGAAAAACTGACGGGCAGACAATACGTCAACTATATCGCCGACCTCTACGGCATTTCCAAAGAGGAGAGAAATACAACTATTGAAAAATACGTCAAGCTGTTCGAGCTTCAAGGCGCTTTCGACAATCAGATAAAAACTTACAGCCACGGCATGAAACAGAAGATAACAATAATTTCCGCTCTCGTTCACAGCCCCAAAGTGTGGATACTCGACGAGCCGCTCACGGGCCTTGATCCGACGAGCATCTATCAGGTTAAGGAATGTATGAAACAGCACGCCGAGGCGGGCAATATCGTATTTTTCTCTTCCCACCTCATCGACGTTGTGGAATCTGTCTGCACGAGGGTGGCGATAATCAAAAAGGGACACATTTTAGACGTTTCCGACCTCTCCGAAATAAAGAAGAACGGAACGCTTGAACAATATTATCTCGACCGCACGGCGACCGACGTTCACCATGCGGAATACAAGGCGGAAAAGGCGCAGGCGTAAAAGCGCAAGGTACTTTAAGTGAAAGGGCTTTTTACACTCGTGGCGATGCAACTCAAAGACAGAGTAGATCTTTCGTTCGTTTCGTCCAAAAAAAAGACGATATTCAAAATAGTATTGTCCATATTGAAGTTCGGGGCGATCACGGCGTTTATCTGGGCGGCGTTTTTTCTGCTGTCCACTTTAAGCCTCGTTTCGATGACGCCCGGAATTCCGCAGAGCTTTCTTCTCGTACTCTTTACGATAATGTTTATTTTGTCCGTCGTCGTTTGTACGGTCGGGCTTGTGAGATCGCTGTATTTCGCAAAGGACAATCAGGTGCTTTTGACGCTCCCCGTAACGAAAATCACCGTTTTTACCTCTAAAATCATTGTTCACTATCTATATGAATATATAAGAAACCTCACCTTTATTTTACCACTCTTCGTGGCTTACGGAATAATAAACAACTTTGCTTTTTACTTCTATCCGTGGCTTTTGGTGGCAAACGTGTTCGTAACGGCTGTGCCCGTGGCGCTCGGCGCACTTTTATCCATACCCGCCATGGCGATAACGCTCTTTTTCAGGAAAGTGAGGTTTTTAGCGCCGATAGTCGCTATATGCGTTTCGGCGGCGGCAGTGTTCGGGGTGATAAAGATAATATTGTCGCTCCCCGAAAATATCAATATTTTGGAATCGTGGACGACGACCTATTGGCAGATACAAGCCTTTTTAAGCAAATTCGGCGAGATATTCTTGCCCGTAAATTGGTTTATGACGGCGGCTGTCGGCAAGAGATACGGCATTTACACCAACCTCTTTTTCGGCGAACAGTTTTTGTATATTTTCGGCTCGATAGCATTTACGGCGGCGGTGATCGCCCTTTCCTATCTCGTCGTGCGCCCGCTCTACTTTAAAATGGTAAGTTCTCCGTTCGAGTACGGCAAAGCGACAAGGGTAAAAAAGGGCAGAAATTCCGAAAAATCGCCCTTTATCTCGTCGGTGTATAAGGAATTTATTCTTCTTATAAGAAACACGCCCAAGCTCATAAGCCTTTCGGCGATAGCTTTCGGCATGCCGATTGCGATACTCCTTTTAAACAGCGTGTTTGCGGCGATGAACACCAGGCTTTTGGGCAATCAGCTCGCCGTCGTATTCAACGTGATGATGATACTTCTGTTTTCGCTTTCGTCGAGTACTGATATTTCTCACGCCGTCAGCGAAGAGGGCAATTCGGCGTATCTTCTAAGGTCTAACCCCCAGCCGCCTTTAAAACTCATGGCGGCAAAGCTCGTCATAAACGCAACCGTAATCACCCTTTCGATAATTGCGTCGTGCCTCATTACGGGCAACTATCTCGGCTTTACGGCGATCGACGATATTTTCATTATTTTATTTATAGTTTTCGTCTATCTCTCCCACCTCATATGGAGTTCGGAGATGGATATAATGAACCCCAAAAACGCCGAATACCAGACGACGGGCGGCGCTCAATACAACCCCAACGAGATAAGGTCGAGCATTTACGTTTTCGTGATGTCGGCTATATTCTCCGTTTTGACGTTCTTCTTCCTCGACAAGGTCGGAAGCCCGTGGATAAGGCTCACGGTCTTTGCGGCGCTATTCCTTGCTCTGAGAGTATGGCTGTACGTCAATAAGGTAAAACTGTTCTTTACGGAGAAACAAGCATGAAAAAGGCAACGCTTATTTTGATTTTGGTAATATACGTCGCCTCTATCGTGATAATCAATCTCATAGGGCTTCAACCGCAGATCTACGACGAAGTCGTGCCCGTTTTGCAGGTCGAATGTATCAACGAAACGGACGAGAGAGTTGAAGTTACCGAAAAGAACGGGGTAAAGACGCTCAAAGTAAAATACGCCGGCGACGGCGGAATAGACGAGGGCGGCAACCCTTACGGAACGTGGTTGCAGCTCAAATGGCGAGTGTATCCCGACAAGGCGACAAAGAGGGGCGTAATGTTTATTTACGATAAAGATTACGACGATATGATAGAGTTTTTCATCGACGAAAACGGCGAAAATCACGGAACGCTCTTCATTAAAAACACAAAAAAACTCTATCTGAACATGAAGATCATGGCTACCGACGGCAGCAAGATCTCAGCCGACATAGTTATAAGGGTAGTTTAGTCGGTCATGGCAAAAATTTTTTGCATTCACCGACTTGAAGGAATATTTCATTTTATAAGGAGAAGCTTATGAAAAAGCACACACCACTCATTCTCGTACTCATTCTCTGCATGGTAACGACGCTTTTCGCCGGTTGCGACGACGTATCCGACGAAACTAAGAAAGTTACCGCCGCCGAGGTCGTTGCGGGAACGGTACAGACCACCGTCTTAAAGGACGAAGAACTCGATTTAAGCGGTATCAAAATTACGTTGACCTATTCCGACAAGACGACGGAAGAAGTCGGGTTTGAAGATCTTCTCGTCGAAGGCGAAGCAGACACTTCCGCCGCAGGCACCTATTCATTAGAGTTGACGCATAAAGACAGCGGCTTCAAATTTACGCTCGAATACACCGTTACCGAAGAGGAGAGAGAAAACGGAATTATCTCTTTGAGATCGGCTCTCGTTACGGAATATAACGCCAACCGTGAACAGCATACGGACGACAAGGGCAATGTTTTGGAAGAGATAAACTTTATGGTTTCCGACGATCCGCTCTATGTCGGCAGCGGAAACTATCTCGATTTCAGGATCGAGGCTAAGGCTATCGACGAGGACGACAACATTTATGACGTTACCGATCCCGAAACGAACGTCGAAGTCGAGATAGAACTCGAAGGCACTTATACGGTCATTACGGGCGACGACCTCGCAAAATATATGACCGTAAACACCAAGGGCGCTTATATCGACTTCACTGAGGAAGCCGAGGGCAACAACTTCCGTATAAACGTTGCGGCTAAAAACAGAGAAGAGGGCTTCCCCGAAAAGGCGACGAGATTTACGGCGGAAGTAGCCGTTATCGACGGGCTAAATATCTATGAGTCGGCAGAACTTGCCGTGTTCGATAATTTGAGCTATCGTGATAACAATTACGATCCCAACTCTTCCGATCCCGTAAGACGCTATCTCCGCCACAAAGATTATCAGAAGCTCCACGAAGAATTCAAGGCTAAATACGGCATTGAAAACATCGAAACTTCGGCTATAATATTGCAGGCGGATATGTCCGTTACCAAGGAAACGGCTATCGCAAGCGATATTTATTACAACGACGACACGGAAAACTACAATAAGGGCACTTACTGGTATAACAGAGAACTCGGCAGAGAGAACATTCCTCAGTTTATAAAGGACAAGCTCCTCGGCACGCCGAGAGACGATTCGGGCGAGGGCGTTTACCACAGAATTATAAACGAAGGCGAAACGTTCAGCTTTATCGGTAACTATTTCTCCGTCGATGGAAAAGATTTCCCGAAGATGCTCACCGACGGTTCGAGCTACGTCGACGACGAAAACTATACGACGATGGTCGCTCACCTTCAACTCTTCTACGTCGAAAACCCGACGAGAAAACACATTGACGCAAACGTCGAGTTCAAGAACGTAAACTTCTACGGCAACGCCGAGAGATCGGCAAGCGCCACCAACTCCGGCGGTATGATGCTCGCTAAAATCGAGGCGGTAGACTTCACGGCGTACAACACCATTACGCACAACTTCTACATGACCTATCTATTCAACAACAGCAATATCACCGACACCGACGCCATGTACAATTACGCTATCGACAAGTGCAGAGGTTACGATTCTTATCAATGCCTCGTATATCTCTCGGGCGTAAAGAGAGTCGCTATAATAGACAGTATTTTAAAGAGGAGCGGCGGACCTGCGATTATAGCCGACCTCGTTTATAACAGAAACAACGACAGAGATCACGTCGCAACCTATATCGACCTCGTAAATTCCGAGGTGGAATCGAGCGTTTCGGGGCAAGAGCCTTGGTTTACGAGCTATGAAGGCGCCGCCGCTTACGCTTCTCAGGCTGTCGGGCTCGACGCTCTGTTCGGTCTCCCCGGCGCAACCGGCAAGACGATTGTTTCCAACGTTTACGGCAACGTTTCTCAGATAAACCTCGCCGTACTCATGAAGTCCGACGTCGAAAACCTCTCCAACGACAGATTGAGGGGCTTGGTAAGGGTATTCGATTCCGAAGAAACTTACGACAGCGGCAACGGTACGGACTATGAAGTGGGGCTTAACTACGATTCTATGGGCGGCGCCGCCGACATCGCTTACGGCAACGCCGATATCACCGGTAAGCATCCCACTATCGTCGTCGAATCTTCCGAAAAGGGCGTTATGCCCACGGCTCCGTATATCGTCCGTATGGGCGTCGACGGAGTAGTGTTCTTCAGCCCGCAGATATTGCTCGACGTAGGCAAGGCTGATTTCAACCCCGCAAATTATATTCTTACAAACGAACAGCTTGCGGCTATGCTCGCTCCTATGGTGGTCGACGGTGCGCCCGTTCCGTTCGTAAACGGCAAGATGGGCTATTACGAGAACAAGACGTGGCACGAGATCGGCGACCTTATAAGCGGCGGCATTGCCGTTGCTTTGGGCGATACGCTCGGCGCTAACACCAACGCATTCCTCATAAACGGTTACTTCTACACGGGCGAATACGTAAACCTCTACCTTCCCAACGGTATGGGCGTAATGGTAAAAGTTTACGATAAAGAGGCGTAATATATTATCTTAAAAAACAGTGCGGACGGCAAAGTGCGTCAGTAATAGTGATTATTACTGACGCACTAGTTATATTTGCCTATCGGCAAGTTATATTGTTTTCGCAGTTATATTTTGCTACGCAAAGTTATATTTACCCATAGGGTAAGTTATGGCAAATATAATATAACTTTGACTGCAAGTCAA
>CACXDQ010000198.1 GCA_902766475.1 uncultured Eubacteriales bacterium | reverse complement strand
CGCAATCGGAGCGATCGCCTTCGTCATAAACGCCGAAACGCCGCTCTGCTGAAAGAGTTCGGTCATTATCGTTATTGTCGCAACGTAAGGGAAAATGGAAACGACGAGGGGTATCGCCTTTGCCGCACCCTCCGCAAAACTATCGTAAGCGGCGTTTTTCTTTATTGCGGCGTATACCATCAAGGCTATTAGCATTACGGGTATTATGAGCGCAAAATACTTCATTTTTTCCTCGCTTTGAATATTTTTAACATAAGTAAGCCCGAAATGGTGGAAACGATGGTCGAAAGAAGCGTCGGAAGAAATATGTCAGCCGCCGCAACGGAATTATAGCTTTGCCGAAGAGATATTACGGTCGTGGGAAGTATCTGAATACTCGTCGCCGCAATTATAAAAAGCTTGTCAAGCCCGTCCGTATCCCCCTTTTTATCGAGGAGATTTGCGGCGTTTATGCCATAAGGCGTGGCGACGCCGCCCAGCCCCAGAAGGTTTGCCGAAATATTCATCGAGAGATGTTTTTTAGTTTCTTCGTCGGCGTTTTTGAAGAGTTTATCCACGGCGGGGGAGAGAAGTTTGGCGATCTTTTTGTTTACGCCCGCCTTTTCGGCAACTTCCGAAACGCCGAGCCACACGGCGTATATCACCGTCAGCGAAAAAGTCAGTTCGAGCGCCTTTTTGCCTCCTTCCGTCATTGCGCCCACGACGGCGTTAGGCTCGATAAACGCCATTACGGCGACGGAAACGGTAAAAACGGCGATAAAAATTACGTTCATAGTAAAGATTATGTCGTAATTTTATATTTTATGTTTTACATTTTTGCACATTTATGGTATTATATAATAGAATAGATATATCATTGCGCTTTTTATTGCGATAAAGAGGTTTAAAATGAAAGACGAGAAGAAGTATTATATTACTACGGCGATAGCTTACGCTTCGTCCAAGCCGCATATAGGCAACACTTACGAGGCGATATTAGCCGACGCACTCGCCCGTTTCAAGAGAAAGCAGGGCTACGACGTGTTTTTTCAGACGGGAACAGACGAACACGGACAGAAGATAGAGGAAAAGGCTAAGTCATTCGGCAAGACGCCGAAAGAGTACGTCGACGAAGTCGCCGCCACGATCAAGGGGCTTTGGGACGGAATGAACGTTTCCTACGACAAGTTCATAAGGACGACGGATAAAGACCACGAAAAGACCGTCGCCGCCATATTCAGGAAATTTTACGAGCAGGGCGACATTTACAAGAGTTCTTACGAGGGTTGGTATTGCACCCCGTGCGAATCGTTCTGGACGGAAAGTCAGCTCGTTGACGGCAAGTGTCCCGATTGCGGCAGAGAGGTAAAAAAGGCGCATGAAGAGGCTTATTTCTTCAAGATGAGCAAGTACGCCGACAGGCTTATCGAGTATATAAATACGCACCCCGAATTTATCTCGCCCGTATCGAGAAAGAACGAGATGATGAACAATTTCCTTCTTCCGGGGCTTCAGGATCTGTGCGTTTCGAGAACTTCCTTTAAGTGGGGCATACCCGTCGATTTCGACGATAAACACGTCGTCTACGTCTGGCTCGACGCACTCACCAACTACATTACGGGCTTAGGCTACGACGTAAACGGAAACCACGGCGAAAAATACAATAAATATTGGCCCGCCGACGTACACGTTATAGGCAAGGATATAATTCGTTTCCACGTCATATACTGGCCCATTTTCCTCATGGCGATGGGAGAGCCGCTCCCGAAGAGAGTGTTCGGACATCCGTGGCTTTTGCAGGAAGGCGGCAAGATGTCGAAATCGAAGGGCAACGTGCTTTACGCCGACGATTTGGCGAGCGTATTCGGCGTCGACGCCGTGAGATATTTTGTGCTTGAAGGAATGCCTTACGACAACGACGGGCTTATAACTTGGCAGCTTTTGACCGACAAGATAAACGCAGACCTCGCAAACGTCTACGGCAACCTCGTCAAGAGAACGATAGCTATGTCGGCTAAATATTTCGGCGGAAAAGTGGAAAACGCAAACGTAGGCGAGCCGCTCGACGACGAGCTTAAAAACATGGCTGTTTCTCTCTACTTTAAGGTTTCGTCGCTCATGGACGAATTCAAGGTGTCGGAAGCTATTGACGAGATTTTCACGGTATTGAGAAGAGCGAACAAATATATCGACGAAACGGCGCCTTGGGTGCTTGCCAAATCTGAAGAAAACTATCCGAGATTAAAGACCGTTTTATATAATTTGACCGAGGTATTGACGATAACTACTTCGCTTTTAGCGCCCTTTATGCCCGAAACGAGCGAAAAGGTATTGAAACAGCTCAATACTAAGTTCAGAGATTATTCCGATATGGATAAATTCGGGCTTTACGAGAGCGGAACGGTCGTAGACGGCAATGCGGAGATGATTTTCGCAAGGCTCGACTTTGCGGAGGTGGAGAAGAAAGCCGCCGAGATAGCCGCAAAATACGCCGTACCCGAAGAGAAAGAGGAAAAGCAAGATAAAAAGCCCGAGATAACTATTGACGACTTTGCAAAAATCCAGCTCAAAGTGGCATTGGTCGAGGGCTGCGAAAAGGTCGAAAAGTCAAAGAAATTATTGAAACTTTCGCTCAAAGTCGGAAGCGAGAAGAGAACGGTCGCAAGCGGCATTGCAGACTATTATAAGCCCGAAGAACTCATCGGTAAAAAAGTCGTTTTAGTCTATAACTTAAAGCCGGCAAAACTTTGCGGAATAGAAAGTCAGGGCATGATACTCTGCGCCGAAAAGGACGGAAAAGTTACCATTGTAACGCCGTCGGCAGACCTTCCCGACGGGGCGGAAGTGAGATGAAATTCATAGACGTCCACGCTCACCTCAACGACGCAAAATACGGCGGCGATTTAGAGCCTGTTTTCAAGGCAATGCAAGTCGGCGGCGTGGATAGGGTTATAAACGTGGGTTTTGATCTCAAATCGTCGATAGACGCAAAGGATATCTCGGAAAGATACGAGGGCGCATATTTTTGCCCCGGCGTTCACCCCGACGACGCAAAGACGGTAAACGGCGACGTTTTAGCCGAGATAGAACGGCTTTCGGATCACCCCAAGTGCGTTGCGATAGGCGAAATAGGTTTTGACTTTTATTGGAATAAATCTACCGAGGAAGAGCAGATTTACGCCTTTGAAAAGCAGATGGAGCTTGCCGACGGAAAAGGGCTTCCGTTCGTGGTCCATTCGAGAGATGCGAGCGCAAAGACGATAGCGTTCTTAAAAGACCGTAAAAGCCTCATAAACCACGGCTTTTTGATGCACTGTTACAGCGAGAGCGCAGAGAGCGCAAAAATTTACGAGAGCCTCGGCGCATACTTTTCTTTCGGCGGCGTAATAACCTTTAAAAACGCAAAAAAAGGCGAGATTTTAAAGTCGATAGGCTTAGAAAAGATAATGACGGAAACGGATTGTCCGTACCTTTCGCCCGAGCCTTTCAGAGGGCAAATAAACGATCCGTCGAGGGTGGCGATAATAGCCGATAAAATGGCGGAGATATTCGGCGTTTCGACGGAAGAAATAGCCGAAAAGACGGTTGAAAACGCAGAGAGATTATTTTTTAAACTGAAATGCAATTAAAAGACGTATTGATACAAAACGGATTCCGCTTCAACAAGCGGTTCGGTCAGAACTTTCTGACGGATAAAAATCTCTTGTCGTCCATAGTCGAAAAGGCGGGCGTTAAAGAGGGCGACACGGTCGTCGAGATAGGTTGCGGCGGAGGAACGCTCACTGCGGCTATCGCAGACAAGGCGAAGAGGGTGATAGGCTTTGAGATAGACGAGCGTTTAAAGCCCGTTTTGTCCGTCACGCTTAATGAATATAAAAACGTAGAGATAATATTCAAAGACGTGATGAAAACCCCGACGGAAGAGGTCGAAAAGATGATAGGCGGTAAATACAAGCTCGTCGCAAATCTTCCTTATTATATCACGACGCCCGTCTTAATGAAGTTTATCGAAGAGGGAACAAACCTCGAAAGCGTATCGGTGACGGTGCAAGAGGAAGTTGCGGACAGACTGTGCGCAAAGGCGGGCACGGCTGAATACGGGGCGATAACCGCCGCCGTGGACGTAGTCGGGAACGCCTCTAAGATAATGCGTATCGACAGAAAACTTTTCTATCCCGTGCCGAACGTAGATTCGGCTGTCGTGAGGATAGATATCGACAGAGAGAAATATAAGGGCGTGGATATAAAGAAATACCGTGAAGTGGTGCGCTCTGCTTTTCTGAGCAGAAGAAAGACGCTCGTAAACAACCTCATGATGTCCTTTAAAATGCCGAGGGTGCAGGCCGAAGAGATCGTTTTATCCGTCGGCAAAGACGTCTTGGTGCGTGGAGAAACGCTTACGACGGAAGATTTCGTCGCCCTGTCCGAAAAAATATGATTTTTATATGCGGCGCAAAGCGAGAGCTTTGCGCCGCTTTTGCGTTTTTACAATAAAAGTTACATTTTCGGCGGTGAAAATCATATATTATATTAAGACTAATAAAGGAGGTCTTTAAAAATGTCTTTTTTCATGAATAATTCGTCGGCGAATTGTCCGGGCAAGATAAACGGCAACCCCATGAACGGACTTTGCGAAAAGGTCT
>CACXDQ010000197.1 GCA_902766475.1 uncultured Eubacteriales bacterium | reverse complement strand
GATAAAGACGAAAATTATCTTTTCGGGCTTTAAGGAAGGCTTAACGAGGCTTTCGCCCGAGATAAAGGGCAAGAAAGCCCTTTTGTTTTGCGCCGAAAACGCCTTCACAAAGATAGGAAAACCCATACTTTCGGAACTTGAAAACTCAGGCGCTCTCTCGCCCGACATAATAGCCTTGGACGACGAATGTCTGAGCGAAGAGGCGTTTTTCGCCCTTTCGGGAAATTTCGACGTATTGGTCGCTGCGGGCGACGGAGAGCTAATGAAAATCGCTAAGTCGGCGGCGCAAAAGAGGGGCGCAAAGTGTATTCTTATCCCCACCGACTGCCGTCAGAGCGAGCTTTTATCGACCAAAGACGGCGACAAACCCTTGGCTACCCCGTTTGCGGCGATAATAGACAGAGTTCTATACACCACGCCGAAAAAACAATTATGCGCCGAAGCATACGGCGATATTTTGGCGGCAAGCCTTGCGCTCATAGATTACAAAATAGCCGTTTTGACGGGAAAATCGACTTATAGCCCCACTTTTTATGAAATTGCGAGAGAGGCGGTTTCGATAGCCGTCAACATTCGCCACTTTCTCTATCCTCAGGAAATGCTGATGATAGCGGAGCTTAAACTGTCCGTCGCAAAAGAATATTCATCTGCGCTCAACTTCTCTTCGGCGGAATTGACCGCAAAATATCTCGGCAAGATAAGCGACGCCCCTTTGGGCGAGAGAAAATATCGTGCGTTTTCGGTACTTCTCCCGTTATATAAACTGTATTCTTCGTCCGACTATCCCTTAAACTTCGTATTTCCCGACGGCTTGAAGGCGCTCGGAGAGACGTCGAGGTTTTTCGGGATAGAGGAACACGACCTCGTGAACTCGTTTTCGATCCCCACGCCCGAAGAGAGGGAGAAGAATATAAGGATAAAAAATCTCGTTAAAAACAATATTATAAAAGAGCTTGACGGCATAGGCGCAAAGCTCGGCACGATAGGTGAAAATTACAGATTCCTCTACGACGGGCGGCACCGCCTTTCGGATTTTTCGACCGAAGAGCTGAAAAAAGCGGTAAAGGCGGCTGCATACGAATCGAGCGGCAATCTGCTTGCGATAATGAAAGCCGAGGGCTTTGCCGAATTTATTTAAAAAATTTTCTTGAAAGAAGAATAAACTTAATTTTAACTGTCAATAATCTCCACTGCACACCACAGCGGAGATTTTTTATGGCAAAGATAATTCTTTCTCTCCTCACCTCGGCGGCGATAGTTGCGGCGACGAACGTCGGCGTTGGCTATACGCTTAATATCGAGGGAAGGCACACGATGTATTTCGGCTCCACGTCATCGGATTGTAAGATCGTCGACGACGTTGACGAGGGGGCGATCTATTTTAAAAACCGCCTTGCGGGAGAGAGCGTGAAGGTTTACGGCAATTTCGACGAAAAATCGTTTTTGTCCAAAATGCACGCACGCCTCGTCTTTGAAGAAATAGGCGAAAACTTCCGTTGCGGATACTATTATTCACCCAAAATAAGGGGCTATAAGTCGATTAACGGCAAAAAAGTAAACTTGCACATAGCGGTTACGGAAAGCGGTACGACGGTCGGCACGCCCATTATTTTCGGGAGTTACTAAAAATAAGGAGATCAAAAAAATGTCTAAAAAAACAGGAGCAGTATCGAGCTTTTTCAGAAAAAATCTATATTATTTCATAGTCGGCGCAGCGCTTATAGTAACGGCCGTGGTAACGATGATAATTCTCGCATCTAAGTCAACCGATCGGGGCGTTACGGGCGAAGAGTTCAATTCGACGGTGGCGGAAGTTCCCGAAGATCCTTCCTCACCCGAAAGCGGAACGGACAGCGCCGACGAGGGCGAGGGCGACAGCACGAACGGCGAAAGCGCCGATCCGACTGCCGGAAACGGCGAGGACGTAACCCCCGTCGACAAAAAGACGGTTTTCGTTATGCCGCTTAAAAACGCAAACGTAATAAAAGACTTCACGTCCTCGACTGTCGTATATAACAAGACTTTGGGCGTATATACCGGGCACATGGGCGTTGACTTTGCCGCCGACAGCGGAGCCGAGGTCTACGCCGCATACGACGGAATAATAGAGAGCGTTACGACCTCGTATTTAAGCGGTACGACGATAACTATCGACCACGGCGAAGGGCTTAAATCGGTATATAATTCCATCGACGCCGCCGACGGCATAGCGGAGGGGAAAACGGTAAAAGCCGGACAAATTATAGGCGTTGTTACCGACAACAACAGACAAGAATATAAGGACGGCCCGCACCTTCACTTCGAGGTTTTGTTGAACGGCAAAAAGGTAAATCCGGCGAACTATCTTTTGATGAGCGAAAAATAATCATAATAAAAAACTTTCTCCCGTAAAATGATACGGGAGATTTTTCATGACAAAAAATAACTTATTAAAAATTTTGCTTTCAGCATTTCTTCTCTTTTCTCTCTTTGCGGCGACGGCTTGCGGCAAAGAAAGCTTAAAGCTTCCCCATTTCTATTTAAGCGCCGAGCTAAGTGGCGATGAAATTAAGGGAAAGTCGGTCTATAAGTTCGTAAACGACACGGACAACGCCTTTTCGGAAGTTAAATTCAACCTCTATGCCAACGCATACAGAGAGGGCGCAAAGTATAAACCCTACCGGACGACGGACTCACAAAAGGTATTCGGCGGCGAGATAAGTTACGGCGGCACAGAGATCACGGGCGTTACCGTAAACGGCGAAAAAGCCGATTACGTGATATGCGGCGAGGACGAAAACGTTCTTTCCGTAAAGACGGGCGAGATTTTCCCAAATGAGAGCGCAGAAATAGCCATCGTTTTTAAGACGAAAATTCCCAGAGCGGCGCTCAAACTCGGCATAAACGGCGACAGAATAAACTTAGCCGATTTCTACCCTTCTCCGTGTGCCGTTATAAACGGCGAATTTAAAGAATGTATTTACAACGAATTCGGAGATCCGTATATAAACGCCGCACTGAATTGCGTTTTCGAGCTTACCGTTCCGTCGTCTTACACCGTGGCGGCGTTTTCAAACCCCGTTTCAGCACGGGAAACGGACGGAAAGATAACTTACCGCTATGAGCTTGACGGAGCGAGGGATATTGCCCTTTGCGCAAGCGAAAATTTCTCCGTCGCCGTGAAAGAACAGGGCGGCGTGGAGATAAAATATTACTATGAGGGCGACGGAGAACAAGCCGAAAAGGGTCTTTCGCTCGCCGCCGACTGTATAAAATTCTTTTCGGAACAGTTCGGGGCGTACCCTTTCAAGACCTTCTCCGTCGTCGAAACCGACTTAAACGCCGGAGGTATGGAGCTTTCCGCACTATGCTTTGTAGACGTCAACGCCGACGAGGAGCAAAAAAGAAATGCGATAATTCACGAAACGGCGCACGAATGGTGGTATGCGGCGGTCGGCGGCGACGAGGTGAACTGCGCTTGGCAAGACGAAGGCTTGGCGGAATATTCCGTTTACCTCTATCTGTCGGAAAACGGTTTTGAAAGCGAGGCGAGCGACGTAATCGAAGGGGCTAAGTCCGCCTATAAGTCGTTTTTCGAGCTTAAAGACCTTTTGTCCGGAAACGCCGACACGTCTATGAACAGACCGCTTACCTCATTTTCGGGCAAGTACGAATACATAAATATAGCCTACAATAAAGGCCTACTATGTTTCAAGGGCTACGAGGACGCTATCGGAAGAGCGAGGAGCATAACTAACCTCAAAAAGTATTACAAAAAATATCTTTTCAAGATAGCTTCGCCCGAGGATATGTACGGCTGTCTGGGCTTAAAGGAACATTTCACCTCTTACGCCGACGGGAAAGTTATTATTTGATTTTTTCGGAAAGGTTATTGCAATTTGCAAGCGTTTATGTTAAAATTAAGAAAAACCTTTTGAGGCGAATTATGAAACAATGGATAAAAGACGCCGTTATCTATGAGATATACCCCGTCAGTTTTTGCGACGCAAACGGCGACGGAATAGGCGATTTAAAAGGCATCACGTCAAAGATACCCTATCTTAAAGATCTCGGCATAAACACCGTTTGGCTCAACCCGTGCTTTAAAAGCCCCTTCCGTGACGGCGGCTACGACGTTTCCGATTATTGCGAGATAGATAAGAAGTTCGGCACGATGGCAGATTTTGAGGAGATGGTAAACTCACTTCACGCCGAGGGCATTCGCCTCGTCGTAGATTTTGTCGCGGGGCACACTTCCGATAAGCACCCGTGGTTTAAGGGTTCGAGAAAGCAAAAACCCGACGAGAGGTATAAAGATTTCTATATTTGGACGACCAACGGGCTTGACGGAGAGCCTCAGACCGTAAAGGGCGTTGCGCCTCGTGACGGGACGTATAAGATAAACTTCTACGAGTTTCAGCCGGCTTTGAATTTCGGTTACGGAACGATACGAGAGGACGCAAAAGAATGGCAATGGCACTACACCGACGAGAGATTGAAGCCCCTCCGTGACGAGATGATAAGGACGATGAAGTTCTATCTTAAAAAGGGCGTAGACGGTTTCCGTGTCGATATGGCGGCCTCGCTCGTCAAAGCCGACTTTGACAGAAAGGGCGTGAGATGGCTGTGGAACGAAATGATAGGCGAAGTTAAGAAAGACTACCCCGATTGCTGTTTCTTAGCCGAATGGGGCAACCCGAAAGAGGCGATAGATTGCGGCTTCGACCTCGACTATCTCTGCCACTCTTCCGAGTGCTATAACGAACTTTTCAGATCGGAGCCGAATTCCAACATATTCCGTTATATGGAAAAAGGGCACAGCTACTTCCATTCAGACGGCGAAGGCTCGGCAAAAAGCTTTTTCGATTATGCAAAGGAAATATACGACCACGCAGGCGACAGAGGCGGCTT
>CACXDQ010000196.1 GCA_902766475.1 uncultured Eubacteriales bacterium | reverse complement strand
TTTCAGCCGATAAAAAGCCCGTTATAAAGAGGCTTAAAGAGAAGGTCGAAAAAGCCGACAAAGTATATCTCGCAACAGACCCCGACCGTGAGGGTGAGGCTATAAGCTGGCATTTACAGGAAGTTCTCGGCTTAGAGGGCAAGGCGAGGAGAATAGAATTCAACGAGATAAGCGAAAAGGCGGTAAAGGCGGCGCTCAAAAACCCGAGGGATATAAACTATAACCTCGTAGACTCTCAACAAGCGAGAAGAGTTCTTGATAGATTAGTCGGCTACAAGCTTTCGCCTCTGCTTTGCAAGAGGATAAGAAACGGCTTGTCTGCGGGGCGTGTCCAGTCGGTCGCCCTCCGCATAATAGTGGATAAAGAGAGAGAAATAAGGGCGTTCGTCCCGAGCGAATATTGGAATTTAAGGGCGACGTTTAAAGGTAAAAATCCGCCGCAGTTCAAGGCGATGTTAGCCGAGAGGGACGGAAAGAAATTCAAGCCCGCAAACGAAGCGGAGGCAAGGGCTGCCGAAAACGAGGTCAGGGGCGCAAAGGCTGTTATTTCCGACGTAAAAAAGAGCGTTACTTTAAGCCACCCTCTCGCCCCGTTCACGACGTCCACGCTTCAACAAGACGCTTCGGCTAAGCTCAATATGTCCTCGCCCATGTGTATGCAGGTCGCTCAGCACCTCTATGAAGGCATTGAAACGGCAAACGGACATCTTGCGCTCGTAACGTATATCAGAACGGACTCCGTGAGGGTGTCCTCCGACGCTCAGGAGGCGGCGAGGGCGTTTATTGCCGAAAAATTCGGCGGAGAATACGTTCCCGAAAAGCCCAACTTCTATAAATCGAAGAAAAACGCACAGGACGCACACGAAGCCATTCGCCCCATCGACGTGAACTTCACGCCCGAAATGGCGAAGGAGATACTCGACAAAAACCATTACAACTTATATAAACTCATCTACGAGAGATTTTTGGCTTCGCAGATGAGCGAGGCTAAATACAACGGCGTGCAGATAACCGTAAAAAGCGGAAGATATTCCTTCAAGACGAGCGGAAGGTCGGTCATCTTCAAGGGCTATACCGCCGTATATGACGATTATCGCCTTTCGGAAGATGAAGATTTTGAAACGGTAAAGATAATACCCGACGTCGAAAAGGGCGAAGAGCTCACGCTTAAAGACTTGGATAGCGAACAGAAATTCACCAAGCCGCCCGTGAGATTTACCGACGCAAGCCTCGTCAAAATAATGGAAGAAAAGGGCATAGGCCGCCCGTCCACTTACGCCACGATAATTTCCGTGCTGCAAAAGAGGAAGTACACCGTAAAAGAGGGTAAATATATCACCCCGACGGAAACGGCGTTCGAAATAACGGATATGCTCGTCAAATACTTTCCCGACATTATGGACGTATCGTTTACGGCTAATATGGAAGATAAGCTCGACGACATCGAGAACGGCGGACAGGACTGGCA
Organism: uncultured Eubacteriales bacterium; assembly: GCA_902766475.1. Classification (GTDB taxonomy): domain Bacteria; phylum Bacillota; class Clostridia; order Christensenellales; family Borkfalkiaceae; genus UBA10281. Next base: position 1,798 of record CACXDQ010000196.1, on the reverse strand, counting down.
CGACATAATAGCGGCGTTTTATCCCCATTTTTCGGAACAGCTTTCATTTGCGGCGACCGACGGCGACGAGATGACGGACGTCGTTTGCGACAAGTGCGGTGCGCCGATGATAAGAAAGAACGGCAGATACGGCAAATTTCTCGCTTGTTCGAGATATCCCGAATGTTCCAACATTAAGAGCGAGGGCGAGGAAACTTCGGACGTCAAATGCGAGAAGTGCGGCGCTACCATGGTCTATAAAATGGGGCGTTACGGCAAATTCCTCACATGCCCCAATTATCCCGAATGTTCAAACGTAAAGCCGCTCGACGAGGTAAAGACGGAAGAAAAGTGCGAAAAATGCGGCGGCGAAATGGTTATTAAGACGGGCAAATACGGCAAGTATATGCAGTGTTTGTCGTGCAAAGCCACCAAGAGCATGACCGAAAAGGCGGGCGTTTGCCCCTCTTGCGGCAAGCCCACGCAAAAGATGGTGTCTAAGGGCGGAAAGACTTTCTACGGCTGTTCGGGCTACCCCGAATGTAAGTTCATGAGCTGGGATATGCCCACGGGTGAAACTTGCCCCAAGTGCGGCGGCTACATCGTTTTGAGCAAGGACGGAAAGAGCAAGAAATGTTCCGAAAAGGCTTGCGATTATAAGGTTTCTTTAAAGAAGAAAGAAGATGAAAATTAAGGTAATCGGCGGCGGGCTCGCCGGGAGCGAAGCGGCTTACTATCTCGCCTCAAAGGGCTGGAATGTGGAGCTGTACGACATTAAGCCCGACGGTTTTACGCCGGCGCACAAGGACGTAAATTACGGCGAACTCGTCTGTTCGAACTCGCTTAAAAGCAACGACGTGATGGGCAACGCCTGCGGACTTTTAAAAGAGGAAATGCGCATTTTAGGCTCTATGGTCATAGATTGCGCCGACAAAACGAGAGTGCCCGCCGGAAATGCCTTGGCGGTCAACAGACAGCTGTTTGCCGAGATGATAACAAGCAGGCTTAAATCGCTTAAAAATATAGAATTTATCTGCAAAAACGTGAGCGAAGTAAACTTGGACGACAACGTTATCATTGCGACGGGACCCTTGACAACGATAGAGCTTTGCGATTTTATAAAGGGCGTTACGGGCGACGGATTTTGGTTTTACGACGCCGCCGCACCCATCGTTTCCGCCGACAGCATAGATATGAGCGAGGCGTTTATCTCCGACCGCTACGGCGAAACCGGAAAGGGCGATTATATAAATTGCCCGATAGACAAAGAGGGCTATCTCGCATTTTACAGAGAGCTTATCTCCGCAAAGCGTGCCGAGCTTCACGATTTTGAAAATATGAAGGTTTTCGAGGGGTGTATGCCCGTCGAGGTAATGGCGCAAAGGGGCGAGGATACCCTCCGTTTCGGACCTTTAAAACCCGTGGGGCTTACAGATCCGAGAACAGGCAGATGGCCTTATGCGTGCATGCAGCTGAGAAAAGAGGATATAAGCGGCGAGATGTACAATATCGTCGGCTTTCAGACAAATCTTCTTTTCCCGGAACAAAAGAGGGTGTTTTCGATGTTTCCCGCGCTTAAAAACGCCGAGTTTCTTCGCTACGGCGTAATGCACAGAAACACTTATATAAATTCCCCGAAAGTGCTTAGTAGCGACTATTCGTTAAAAGCCCACCCGACGGTTTTCTTCGCCGGACAGATAACGGGCGTCGAGGGCTACGTCGAGAGTACGGCGAGCGGACTTTTAGCCGCAATAAATATGGACAGAAAACTGAGGGGCAAGGAGAGTTTGAATTTGGGCAGAAATACGGTCATAGGCGC
>CACXDQ010000195.1 GCA_902766475.1 uncultured Eubacteriales bacterium | reverse complement strand
CGCACCGCTTAAACCGTGGCGGAAATTTGTGTTCAGCTTTCTTTCGATCTCTTCTTTGCCGACTGAATGATAAGTCATTTTTCCCTCAAAAATAAAGATAGTACAATATATTCCCGTGTAACCTTTTTTATGCCCGAAAAAGGGTGTCGACGAAAAACGTCGACACCCTATCCGAATGAAAATAATCTTTATTTTTTATCTTCGCCCTTGTCTATCGGCTCGGCATACTCTTTATAGGTAAGCCGACGGTCACACTTAATAAGCGAAGTTACGAAATCGTCGTAAGCGGCGGGCGATATGACGACTTTAAGCGTGCTTTCGTCTTTAAAGGAGATAAACAGCTTGTCCGTCGTAACGTTCTTTATCACGCCTTCCATATCCGCATAGCCGTATTTGTCCTTCAAAAAACCGAAATTTACCGTAAGCGCCTTATCTTTCAACGTGTAAGCCGACGAAATGAGTATCGCCGTTATGAGCGCAACGGCGAGAACGGGAACGATTATGCCTATCGCCCACTTCATATAATCGTAAAAGTTGGCAAGCTCGTTGCCGAAGGTGTTCGCAAGCCCTATTACGTTAAGGACGAGGCTCAAAGCGGAAAGGACGTAAATTGCGATGAAAATTATCAAAATCAACTTGGAAAACTTATATTTGAATTTCATAAACAACCTCTTTTAACTATTATATATTATTTTCGGTTTTTTTGCAATGATTTTTAAACAATAGCCCGTTTATAAATTGCAAATGGCGGCGTTTTATGCTACAATTTAATTATGAGTATTCTTGAAATAAAAGGTCTTACGCACCGATACGACGACAGGGACTTGTTCGTAAAATCAGACCTCGTGGTCAACAACGGCGAGCATATAGGCGTCGTCGGGCTGAACGGAGCGGGAAAATCGACGTTTATAAACATCGTCGCCGGAAAACTCGTTCAGGACGACGGCGAAATAAAGAGAGCGCAAAATTTAAGGATAGGCTATCTCGATCAGCACGCCACGCTCGACAAAAACCTCACGGTCATGGAATATCTCCGTGGCGCATTTTCCTATCTCGACGAGATAAACGTCCGCTTGGAGGGTATGTACGCCGAAATGGCGGACAAAGAGGGCGACGAACTCGATAGGCTTATAACCAAATCTTCACGCCTTCAAGACATATTAAACGACGCCGACTATTACGATTTAGAGGCGCAGATAAAGAAAGTCGCAAACGGGCTTGGGGTAAATAAGTTCGGCTATGAGTCGATTATCGGCAATTTGTCGGGCGGAGAGAGGGCGAAACTAATGCTCTCTAAACTCCTTCTCGAACAGCACGATTTAACGCTTTTGGACGAGCCGACCAACTTTTTGGACACCGAACACGTCGACTGGCTTATAAAATACTTGAACGGCTACAATAAAACTTTTCTCGTAATTTCCCACGACACGGGCTTTTTGAACGAAGTCGCAAAGACTATCGTCAGCATCGAAAACGGAACGATACGCAAGTTTTCGGGAAATTACGAGCAGTATCTCGTTCAGCGTGAGATACTCGCCAAACAGTATGAGGACGACTATAACCGCCAACAAGCCGAAATAAAGAAGTTGCAAGACTATATAGACAGAAACAAAGCCCGTGCGGCGACGGCGGGCATGGCTAATTCACGCAAAAAGATGCTCGACCGCATCGAAGTAATGGCAAAACCGACAATTTCTCACGATTGCTCTTTCGATTTCCCGTATATAGAACTCAACAGCAAAGACCTTCTTATCGTCAATAATTTAAAGGTGGGCTACGACCGACAGCTTATCCCCGACATATCATTTCACATGGGCTCACGCACCAAACTTTGGGTGAGGGGAACGAACGGCGTCGGCAAGACCACGCTTGTAAAGACGCTTTTACATAAAATACCGAGCCTTGGGGGAAGTTTTATCTTCCACGTTGCGGCAAAACCGGGGTATATCGAGCAAGATCTGAACTTTTCAAACCCGAACGCCTCGGCGTACAACGTGTATTTAGACGCTTTCCCACGCTCTTCGCAAAAGGAAGTGAGGGCGGCGCTTGCGAAAGTGGGGCTGTTGGGCGACCTCGCAATAAAGCCCGTTTCCACCCTCTCGGGCGGCGAAATGATGAGGCTTAAACTTGCGATAATGTGCAATACCCCGTCAAACATGCTCATTTTGGACGAGCCGACAAACCACCTCGACATAAAGGCAAAGGCGGCGCTTAAAAAGGCGATAGCAAATTACGAGGGTGCGCTTATCCTCGTAACGCATGAGCCGGACTTTGCCGAAGGGCTTTGCGACGAGGTTTTCGACGCAAAGAGCAAGTGAAAATAGAATACAGAATGACATACTTGTTAAGGCGAGGAAAACGACCGAAGTCGTACCCTCGTACTACGAGGGCGTTTAACACTGCCTTAACCGCTTTATTGCCCCTCAAAAAAAATTGATAGAGGTTGTTACTCTTAATAGTATAAACGGGCGTTTCGGAAAATTTCCGAAACGCCCGTTCGTTTTAACTTTACCAAAATTTCAGATAGGGTATTTTAATTTTTCTCCCAAACGGCGTAGAGCATAGCCGTATCTTCGGGCAATTTCACATACTCGTCTTTTTCTATAGAAAGAGTAATCCTGGTGAGAGCTATTACGTCCGGTAAAACCTCATCCAAGACAACGAGATACAACTGATACACTACCGTATCGCTCCCCTCTTCTGTCGTCCAGCCCTTGAAAGTATAGCCATCTCGCTGTGGCGGCAATAAATTCAAATTAATGGAATCGTTAATTATAATGTATCTGAATGAAAGATAATTTACGGGTACCTGTATCACATTTCCTTCTTCGTCTTTACCGATTCCGTTTAAATATTCCGTATACGGATCCCACGAATAAACGTAGGGGATTTCACCGTCGTATGCGAATTTACACTTATAAAGGGCATAACCATAAAAATCGCCGCTCATATGGTCGTTTGAAGAGTAGATCGTCGTACCTTTAAAGCTGTAACACCCAATAAACATGTTTTCCATTCTCGTTATGCCGCACGGTATGTTTATCTCTTCAAGCTTATAACAACATGCAAAAGCTGAACCTCCTAAATTTTTCAAGCCGTTCGGCAAAATTACCTTCTTTAAGTTTTGACAATATGCAAAAGCGCAGTCGCCTATGCTCTCGATAAATTCCGGCACAGCCAATTCGCTCATTTCCGAATTATAAAAAACAAAGTCGCCTATTTTTCTGACATGGCTCGGTATGGGTTGAGTTTTATCCTTTGCATAAATTATTTCGTTTCCGTCACGGCGAATGAGATAACCGCCGTCATAGTAAAAATACGGGTTTTCTTCATCGATCTCTATTTCGCAATTTACACCTCTGAACAGATTTGCCGTAATACTTTCTACCGTTTTCGGCACAACGATTTTTGTGAGCGATTTGCACCCTTCGAATATACCTTCGCTGTTTAGAGACGGCGATAAGTACATATTGTCGTTGTTATCATATAAATATACAATTCCATAATTAGCCAATTTCAAGCCCAACGCCTTTAAACCGTTATGGAACGTAACCTCTTTTAAGCTTGTGCAACCGGAAAAAGGCGAACCATCTATGTTCTGTATGCTTTCGGGGATCTCGATCTCGTATAGGCTCTTACAATCATTAAAAGCCACCCCGGGTATTTTATCCATCCTATCCGGCAATTTTACCCTCTCAAGACTTTCGCACCCCCAAAAAAAAGAACCTCCTACCACTTGCGTTACATAAAGCGTATCCGGCAAAATTATGCTCGTCAAATTTTTACAAAAAGAAAATCTGTCGATTCTTGTTACGGGCACGCCGTTGCCGTCGTCCTCGGGCACGATCATCTTGCCTTTTATCTTATCCTTATCCGTAACCGTAACGGTACATTCCGTCTTATCCTTATTATATTTAAACTCCCATCCGCCGTTGTTCGAATCTACGTCATAAATAAAATAATCAGACCAGTTACTGTCTGAAGTGCTTTCCATATCTCCGTATGCCTTAACCCGCATATCGTATCTTTGATTGTGGTCGGTTATGTAAAATATATCAAACTTATTCTCTTTCGAGGTATATTCCTCGCCGTTTATCTCGACGAGATATTCTTCAGCTCCCTCTATGTTATCCCAGCATAAATATTCATTTTCAAGTCGGAGATTT
>CACXDQ010000194.1 GCA_902766475.1 uncultured Eubacteriales bacterium | reverse complement strand
TTAAATAACAGTTGTAACCCGTGCTTTGTGGACATTGCGCTCTCTCTCGGCAAAAATACCATGTACAGCTACATAAATGCGTTTGGGTACGGAAAGGTTACCGGGATAGATTTCGACGGCGAAGCCATAGGAATGATCGTTCCCGAAAGCGCCGTTACGAACGGAGATCTTGCAAGGATAAGTTTCGGACAAACCATAGCCGTAACGCCGTTACAGCTCGCTTGCGCAACAGCCTCAGCCGTGAACGGCGGAAAATATTACGAGCCGAGGTTTGTAAGTGAAATTTACGATAACAACGGCAATATTGCCGAAGTGATCGAGCCGATTTACAGAAATAGGGTAATAAGCGAAGAGGCTTCGGATATTCTTTCCGGCTTTTTGGAAGGCGTTGTCGAAAAGGGGAGCGGAAAGCAAGCGTTTATCGAGGGGTATAGAGTAGGCGGCAAGACCGGTACGGCTCAAAAGTATGAGAACGGGAGCATTGCCGTTGGGAAAAATATAATGAGTTTTGTCGGCTTTTTCCCGGCAAACGAACCGAAATATCTTGCACTTTGCGTTGTAGACGAGCCTGTCGGCGGAGCTTACGGCTCTACCGTTGCGGCGCCTCTCGTAAAGAAAATTTTTGACGGAATAATAAAAAGTAAAAACATTGCGCCTTTTAAAACGGGAGAAACATGAAAACAGACAGATTATTTAATGACGTAAACATATTGAGCGTTTCCGGTAAAATGCCCGACGATATTGAATCTATAACCGATAATTCCGAAAAAGTTACTGAAAAATGTCTTTTTTTCTGCCGTAAGGGCAATAATTACGACGGGGAAAAATATATTTACGAAGCTATAAATAAGGGTGCGGAAATAATAGTTTCCGAAGATAACTTATCCGTCGATATTTGCTTTGTAAAGGTTAAAGACATTAAGTCGGCAATGGCTCGGATCGCTATGAATTTCTCAAATAATGCACAGAAAAAATTGAAAAAAATAGGCGTTGTCGGGACAAACGGAAAGACGACGACTTGTCATTTTCTATCCCAAATTTTCACTGAAAACGGAAATAAAACGGCAGTTATCGGAACGATAGGAAACTATATTGACGGTGTTAAGTACGATACGGAGCTTACGACGCCGTCGCTCTTGGAAATTTATAAGCTTATGGAGAAGAGCGTGGACGAAGGCGTTGAAGTTTTTATTATGGAAATATCCGCTCATGCTATAGAGCAGAGAAGAACGGAAGGAATTGTTTTCGACGCAATTATTTTTACCAATTGTACGGAGGATCATCTCGATTATTTTAAAACGTTTGAAGAATACGAAAGAGTTAAAATGTCAATTTTCGATTACGATCACTGCGCTGTGGGTATAATCAATTCCGATGACGAAACGGGAAGAAAGATATTGTCGAACAAAGATTTGCCGGTGTCGGCGTCTTACGGACTTTATAACCCGTCCGACGTATTTGCGCTCAACGTCGACGAAGGAAAAAACGGTTTAACATATACCGTAAACTTATTCGATAATGTATATAATATTTCATCGCCTATAATAGGGCTTTGTAACGTTTACAACTCTCTTGCCGCTGCGGCGTGTGCCGCTACTTTGGGTGTGGATATGGGAAGAATTGTATCTGCGCTCGAAAAATTGAAGAGCGTAGAGGGGAGATGTCAGAATATAGCGTCATTTCGTGGCGCAAATATTTTCGTTGATTATGCTCATACGCCGGACGGGCTTGAAAGAACTTTGCTGTCAATGAGGAAAATTTGTAGCGGCAAGCTGATTTGCGTGTTCGGGTGCGGCGGAAACAGAGAGAAAGAAAAACGCCCTAAAATGGGTAAAATTTCGGGAAAACTTGCCGATTTTACGATTATAACGAGCGACAATCCGAGATATGAAAACCCCGACGATATAATTTCGGAGATAGAAAAAGGAATGGTTGAGGTCGGCGGAGATTACGTTGTCAGAACGGATAGAAGAATGGCTGTAAAATTAGCGGTCGGTCTATTGAACGCGGGGGACGTTTTGCTTATAGCCGGAAAAGGTGCGGAAAAATATCAGGAGATAAACGGTGTAAAATACGATTTTTCAGATGAAAAAATTGTTTTAAGCGTGATAGGAGCTTTATCGGAGAATTGAAAAATTATTTTCTTGCGGTCTTTACGGGCATTGCCGTTTCGGTTGTCGTCGGCTTTATAATTATACCGATACTTAAAAGAATGAAATTCGGGCAGAATATTCTCGTTTACGTCAAGGAGCATGGCTATAAGGGCGGAACTCCGACTATGGGCGGGTTTATCTTTATCGTCGGCTCTATAATATCATTTTTTGTTTGGAAAAGCGGCGACGGGCATCTTGCGATAATATGTATATCCGTAGGTCTTGCTTATATGCTCGTCGGGTTTATCGACGATTTTATTAAGATAAAGCTTAAAAGAAACGAGGGGCTAAGCCCCATTCAAAAGACATTGTTCGAGCTTGCGGTTGCAATAATTATCGCCGTATTTTCATATTCGAGAGGGTTGACGAAAGCCTATATTCCTTTCACATCGGAAATAGTCGATATGGGAGCTTGGTTTTTGCCCGTCTGTATAATAGTTTTTATCGCAACGACAAACAGCGTAAATCTTACAGACGGGCTGGACGGACTTGCCGCAGGTACGTCATACGTTTATTTTGCCGTGATGGCTACACTGATTATTTGTCAGATGAACGTTTTTTCGAGTAATTACGTAAACATTTCAGAATATAGAAATCTGATAACTCTCTCTTTTTCTCTCGTCGGCGGACTTATCGGTTATCTGCTTTTCAATACTTATAAGGCAAGCGTTTTTATGGGGGATACAGGCTCGCTATCTCTCGGCGGTTTCATTGCGGCTGTAAGTTTGATGAGCGGAAACGTGTTTTTTATACCGCTTATCGGCATAACTTACGTCTGTTCGAGCATATCTGTAATATTGCAGGTGGCACATTTCAAGAGAACGGGAAAGAGAATTTTTTTGATGGCGCCTCTTCATCATCATTTTCAACATAAAGGTTATTCGGAAAGTAAAATCGTTTTCGGGTATAAGCTTATTACTCTTGCGGTCGGCATAATTTGCATCGTATTTTGTTTATAGGAGGGTGTAATGTATTTTAAAACACAAAAATTTTTAGTGGTAGGCGCTTCGAGGAGCGGAATTGCGGCAACTAAGCTGCTGATTGAAAACGGCGCCGTTTGTTATATTTACGACGACAGTGAAAGCCCGCTGATTGTAAAGTCGATTGAAAGTCTTGTCGGTCTTGGGGCGATAACCGTTGATAAGACGCAGATAAACGAGAGATTAGATGAAGTCGACGTCGTGGTTTTAAGCCCGGGGGTCGCTATTGATCACGAGATACCAATAGCGGCAAAAAAACTCGGAAAGAGGATCATCGGAGAGTTGGAACTCGGTTTTACGCTATGCAAATCCCCGATAGTTGCCGTTACCGGGACGAACGGCAAAACGACGACTTGCACGCTTATAAGGGATATTTTAAATGATGAAAATAACAGAGCCGTGCTTTGTGGAAATGCCGGTATTCCTCTTTCGGCGGTTTTAGGCGATCTTGATAAGAATTCAATCGCTGTTGCGGAAGTGTCGAGTTTTCAGCTCGAAACCGTTTGGTCGTTCTGTCCGCATATCGCCGTTATTACCAACATCACACCCGACCACTTATCAAGACATTACAACATGGAAAACTACATATTTTTAAAAGGAAAAATTCTTTCAAATATGAGGGAAAGCGAATATGCGGTTTTGAATCACGATGACGCTACGGTAGTAAAGTTTTCGGAAAAGACAAAGGCAAAGTGCGTGTTTTTCTCAATTAAAAATGAGGTGAACGGCGCTTACGTTTCCGACGGTAAGATATACTATAAAGGCAAATACATAATGGATACTGCCGAAATACCGATTGGCGGTGCGCACAACGTTTTAAACGTTCTTGCCTCCGTTTGCGTTGCGAAAATAATGGGCATTGCGGACGATGAAATTGCACAAAAAATCAGGATTTTCAAGGGCGTTAAGCACAGAATACAGTTTATAAAGACTGTTGACGGAGTAGATTATTACAATGATTCTAAGGCGACAAACGCCGACGCAACTCTTAAAGCCGTCGATAGCATGAAAAAGCCTACTGTTCTTATTTTAGGAGGAAAGGATAAGGGTTTGCCTTTCGACGGGCTTTTTGAAAGACTGAAAAACAGCGAAGTTAAACACGTCGTTTTGACCGGCGAGAGCAGATATACTCTTCTTGAAAGCGCTAAAAAGGCTAAATTTGATTGCGTTTCGGTTACTGAAGATTTCGAGATCGCTTTTAAAATAGCCAAAATAGCGGCTAAGGACGGAGATTGCGTGCTTTTAAGCCCGGCGTGCAGCAGTTTCGACGCATTTTCCGATTATGAGGAGAGAGGAGATAAGTTTATATCGTTGGTGGAGGGGATAGATGGCGGCAACAAGAGCTGAAATTATAAATATCTCGTCTGCCGCAAAAAAGAGGAGCGGAGATAAACTGCTCCTCTTTTCGGTGATTTTTCTCTCGGTTTTAGGCGTAGTTTTCGTCTATTCCGCAAGCAATTATTTTTCCGAAAGCGCATACGGCAACGGCTTTTACGTTGCGGGGAAACATCTTGTCGGTTTATTGCTCGGTTTTGCCGCAATGGTTTTCGGTTGCTTTTTCGACTATAAAAAATATG
>CACXDQ010000193.1 GCA_902766475.1 uncultured Eubacteriales bacterium | reverse complement strand
GCGATAAATCTACGCTTATATTATATCACTAATACAAAAAACTGTCTTGTATTTTAAAGCAAAAATCTTTACATTTTAAAAATAAAATCATAGACGTAAAAAAGGCAAGCCGTAAACCGCTTGCCTTTAAATCATTATTATTAAGTATCAATCTTCATCGTCCGTCGTCTCGTCTTTGTCCTTAATATCCCCCTTTGCCGTCTTTATAACGCCCACTATTCCGCAAGCTATCCCCCCGATGGGGAAAAGCACCCAAGTGGGGTGCCATATATTGAAAATAAAACCAACGCAGAGATAAGTCGCCGTTATCACCATCATTATAACGCTGTCGATCTCAGCCCACACGGCGTAACGCACCTTTTTTGAACTTATAGCCTCACTTTCTTGTCTTTGCGGCTCAACGCCCGATGGTTTCGGCTGTTCCATGCCTTTTAGCATTTCGTCAACCGTACAACCGAGAATTTCGGAAAGAGGTATAAGCTGGGCGGTTTCGGGGAAAGTTTCACCCGCTTCCCATTTTGAAACGGCTTTGTTGGTTATGCCGAGCTTGTCGGCAATGTTTTGTTGCGTAAGCCCTAACGCCTTTCTTCTCTCAAATAAAAAATCGCAAAATTTCATATCTTTTCTCCTTAGCCGAAAATTATAATAAAGCGTCTGCTGATTCCCGTTCGGCTAAACAAATTATAACACAGTTATACATGAAAACAAAATACTTGCGGTAGAAATACGAGGAAAATTTGTCTACTTTAAGTTCAATTCTTTAAAAACCGCCCTTTTCGCCCCTCATTAGCCCCAACGGGGCGACTTCATTAGCACGAAGTGCGACTTCATTCCTTTATTACAGATATAACAAACTATTTGCAATTTTTTAAGTTATATTGCCGTCTTTGACGGCAGTGATATTGTCCCTTCGGGACAGTTATGTTTTGCGGCGTTGCCGCAAAGTGATATTATATTCGCCAACAAAACTGCGCAAAACGCAATATGACTCGCCTATGGCAAATATAACTGAAAGAAACTGCTTTCGTCTGATAGACAAAAACAGTTTCTTTTTTGGAGGCGCCACCCGGATTTGAACCGGGGCATAAAGGTTTTGCAGACCTTGGCCTTACCACTTGGCTATAGCGCCGATGGAGCGGGAAACGAGATTCGAACTCGCGACGTTTACCTTGGCAAGGTAACGCTCTACCACTGAGCCATTCCCGCATATTAAGTTTTATGTTTTTACCGCTCGTCCTCTGCGTTGGAGAAAACGAGATTTTGCCGAAACCCTTAAAAGGGCATCCTCGGCAAGATACTTTGCTTCGCAAAGATATGCGAACTCGCGACGTTTACCTTGGCAAGGTAACGCTCTACCACTGAGCCATTCCCGCATATTACATTATACGTTAAAAACGAAGTAATCTTTACAATTACGTCAAAACGCTTATATACTATAACAGAAAACAAAAAATTTTGCAAGCAATTTCACTGTATTTAACAAAAAATTATCTTTCTTTTTTTACATATATTATTTTGGCTTGCAAAAACTTATGTTATGAAAAGAAAAAACACAGATCGTGCGGAACAAAAATTAAAGACCGCCGATCCGTCAAAAATCGGCGATCTTTTAAAAATAATCTTCAAAAAGTACGTTTAATCGACTTATAGCCCCGCTTTTTTAAAAACTTAACCTTCAAGTTCAAAGCGAAGTATCCTCACCGAGCCGCTGTAACCGTAGAAGAAGGGATCGGGCATAAACGCATTTTTCTTTATCCTTACCCTCTTTCCGTTGTCAAGCCATGCCGCTTTGACGACTTTTTTGTCGGTATTTATCTTAATTTCGGCTTTATTATCGCTGAATTTAGCGACGTCGGGATCGGCGGACATAGGCACGTTTTTAATTGCGGCGTAATAATATTTGCCGTCAAAAAGAACTTGCGCCCCGTCGGCGGTAATATCGGCAGGTCTTGCCTTGTAGATAAACTCTTTATTGAATTTCACCCATTTGCCGAGTTCCGAAAGCAACGCCGCATCAATATCACGGAGTTTTCCGTTGCCCATAGGCCCTACGTTTAAAAGGAAATTGCTCCCCGCCGCCCTACAATCGACGAGGTCCTCGATTATCGAGCCGAGAGATTTATAGTTGAAATCGTTTTTTGCGTAGCCCCAATGGTCGTTGAATACCTGGCACATCTCGCTTGCCCTCGGTCTGCCGTCGCTTTCGACGTGCCCGGGCTTACCCCTCTCGAACGTCACGCTGTCAAGCTCGTAGTTGCCGACCTTGCCGAGCGCACACATTCCGCTGTTGTTTATGATCATCGCCGTGGGCTGATATTTTCTTATCGTTGCGTAAAGTCTGTCCTCTTGCCAGTCGGCGTCGGGCTTATTCCACATTCCGTCAAACCACAAGCCGCCTATCTTGCCGTAGGACGAACAGAGTATCTCCACGCTCTTTATGAGATAATCGATATAAGCGGGAAAATTTTGGGTATAATCGGCATTATACCAGTCGAGCAAAGTGTGATAGAAAAAGGGAACGATACCGCCCTCGTTGCATGCGTCCACAAATTCCTTTACGAGGTCACGCCCCATGGAATGTACGGTATCGTAATCGTTCAAACCCTTGGTATCGTAAAGCGAAAAGCCGTCGTGATGGCGAGTAGTTAAGGTAATATACTTCGCACCGGCGCTCTTAGCCGCCTTTACGAGCTTCTTCGCCCAGTCTTTATTTACCTTGAATTTAGGTATGAGCTTGTCGTATTTGGCTCTGTCCACATTATACATATGACGATACCATTCGCCCTTGCCCTCAACGCTGTAAACGCCGAAATGAACGAATATTCCGAAACCCAAATTCTCAAAATCGTTTATATAGCTGAAATCTCTCATCGTGTCTCCGTAAAATAACTATTGCAGTCAGCAAAACAAGCCGTTATTATCGCATAACGGCAAACAAAATGTTTTCGGCGGAAAAATCTACCGAAAAAAATATTTAAAATAAAGCTTATTTCTTCTTTTTGCCCGTCGCTTCGGAAAGCTCTTCGGCTTTGTCGACGTCCCTTGCAAACACGAGCAAGTTATACTGCTCTTCTATCGTGCGAAGCCTGCTCTTCTTCGTTTCGACGGCAACCGGCATTGCGGTAACGAGTTCCCAACCGCCCAGCGATTCCTGTTCGACGATCTGCGCAAACGACGCATAAGCGCCCGACAAATTTTCCTTCGGGCGAGCTACTATTCTGCCCGGACAAGGTACGACCTTATAAGTTTTCATCTGAACACACCCTTATAAAAGATTGAGTAAACGGCGTATAAGCGCACGTTACGAGATAATTATATCATATATTTTGACGTTTGAAAAGGAATTGAGCGGTTTTTTACGGAGATTTTTTTTATTTGATATTTTTTTTGAAAAAAGCGCTCTTGATGATTGACTTATTCTCTTAAATATAGTAAAATAAAAAGGCTATAAAGGCAAGTTAAAAAAACAAATTCAAAAAATTTACGATAATTTTTTGAAAGAGGAGCAACCGACCGTAAGGTTTTTCAAATTTTTGGTGTGAGTTGCGACGAGCTTCCGTAGTTAAATGGATATAATAAACCCCTCCTAAGGGTTAGTTATGGGTTCGATTCCCGTCGGGAGTACCAATATTCCCCGTCCGCCAAAAGGCGGACGGGGAATATTTGCTAT
>CACXDQ010000192.1 GCA_902766475.1 uncultured Eubacteriales bacterium | reverse complement strand
GCAAGTTTTCAATTTACAACAAAATAAACGGTATCGTTTTGACACCATTTTGAATATCGCAACCCACTTGCGGCATAAAGCCGCAAGATTTCGTTGCAATGTGTTTTTGTGAAAAGACTTCCGAAAATTATTTAATAGCCGGCAAAATCTTTTCAACGTCGCCGTGAGGTCTGGGTATAACGTGAGTAGCTACAAGCTCGCCGAGTTTGGACGCATTTGCTCCGCCCGCTTCGACAGCAGCTTTAACAGCGCCTACGTCGCCTCTTACCATAACGGTAACAAGTCCGCTACCGATCTTCTCGGTGCCGACAAGTACGACGTTAGCGGCTTTCAACATAGAATCTGCCGCCTCGATAGCTGCCGTAAGACCTCTGGTTTCAACCATGCCTAATGCTTCAAGTGCCATTTTTATTTCCTCCAATTAGATTTCCTTAATATAATTTTCCGCAGTTTTATCAGACGTTGCCGCCTGTAATTGCTTAGATCTCAATAGCCTTGCCTCGCTCATTGCGACAATTCTTTCCGTCTCCGAATGAGGATTGGCTATTACCGCTTTGCCCACAGGTTTTTTTATTGCGCCGACAGATGCTGCCTCTATTGCCGCAGTAACGGCGGACACTTCGCCTCTGATAATAATCGTTACAAGACGACCGCCGAGTTTCTTTTCCCAAGTAACAAACTCAACGCTTGCCGCTTTACACATTATGTCGAGGGCGTCAACTGCCGCAACCACGCCGGAAATTTCAAAAAATCCGAGAGCTTTTCCCATAAAAATACTGTCCGTAAATAAGTTTTTAAATTATTTGATAGCCGGTAAAATCTTTTCGACGTCGCCGTGAGGTCTGGGTATAACGTGAGTGGCTACAAGTTCGCCGAGTCTTGCGGCGTTTGCTCCGCCCGCTTCAACGGCAGCCTTAACTGCGCCTACGTCGCCTCTGACCATAACGGTTACGAGTCCGCTACCGATCTTCTCGGTGCCGATAAGAGTTACCTGAGCAGCTTTTACCATAGAATCTGCCGCTTCGATTGCTGCGGTAAGTCCTCTGGTTTCAACCATTCCCAATGCTTCGAGTGCCATGATATTCATCCTCCGATTATTTTAAAATTTATTTTTTATTTTTTGTCTAATCCGCTTAATTTAAGCATCTTTTCGGTGTCGTCTGCGGGGTTTGGAATAATGTGTTCCGCAACGACGCCCGTCATACCTTCTGCGACTTCTCTCGCCGCTTTCAGCCCCGCCTCAACAGCGGCTACGTCACCTCTTATCTTAATAGTTACAAGTAGTGGAACGGGCAACTTATCTGCGTTTGCGGGTTTGTTTTTATCGAAGTTTTCGAGAACTACATCGGCAGCTTTACACGCTGCGTCAGCCGCAACGAAAGCCGTCGTAAGACCGTAAACTTCCAAAATACCAACAGCTTTTGCCATAAGCTATCACCTTGACAAATTACTTGTTGACTACGACCGCTATCTTCAACCCCTGCATTGAGAGATTTGTTTTAAGCGCTTCGTTTATATCGCCAAGCTCGAATTTGTGAGTGATAAGCTCCTTCATAGGAAGCCCTATTGCCTGAGCACGCTTTAAGAAATCAAACGTTGTCGCATAATCTCTGAGCGTATAAACCCAGCTTCCGACAAGCGTAATTTCTTTTGCGCAGAGATCGAAATGGGGGTTGATCGTAGCGTCGCCGCCGTTTATGAAGAAGCCGAGTTCACAAAGACCACCGCCACGTCTTATCATCTTATAGATATTTGCGTGAGCGATCGGGTTGCCCGTACACTGGAAAGCAAAGTCGGCATAATGCCCGCCCAACGTTTCGTAAACGGCTTGACCGAGTGCGTCGGCGCCCTTGTAATTTCTGAAATCTACATTCTTATCTGCACCCATGCGCTTTGCAAATTCAAGACGCTTTTCGTTTCCGTCTACCGCAACGATATTTTCGATACCCATCGTGCGGAGAACTGCTATACAAATAAGACCGATAGGTCCGCAGCCCTGAACGACTACTCTCGAATTAAATCTCAAAATCCCGGTCGTTTTAGCCCTTTCTACAGCGTGTACCAAAACGGCGCAGGGCTCGATAAGAATTCTCGAATCGAGATCCAAATCGCTTACGTTAAAGACCGACGAGCCTTTTCTTATAAGGATATAGTCGGCAAACCAACCGTTGAATTTGATGTTGTCGTCGGGAAGAAGCCCGTACACGTCGGCTTTTCCGACGTTCTGTTTATTGAGGTCGTACATCGTTATTTCCGGCTCATCACCGAAAATCATACACGTTACGACCTTATCACCGATGTTGAGCGGTTTTCCGGCGCTGTCTTTACAGACGTCTTTTCCCATCTTAACGATTGTACCTGTTCCCTCGTGCCCTAAGACCACGGGAATAAGGTTGAACGGATCACGCTTGAATTCGTGTGCGTCGGTGCCGCATACGCCGCAACCTTCTACTTTGACGAGAATATCGCCGTCACCCACTTCGGGAATTTTATATTCCTGAATTTCAAATCTCTCTTTTTCGACGAGCATTGCCACCCTTGCCTTTTCGGGTATAGCGGCGATACTTGCGGGAGCAGAAGTTTTAGTTCCTTCGCCCTTCATTTCAGAGAGAATTTTTCTGACGATCTCTTCGATATTGTTGTTATCCATAATTCTCCTTTATCTTATGCAGAGGTTTTCGACCATGACGCATCTTCTCGATTTTGTGAACGTGTGCGCCGCAGTCAACCCCTCGCCGGTACGGCTTGCGATGGTAAACGTACAATACCCCTCGCCGCCGAAGCCGAGCGCCGCATAGGACGGACCGTTCTTTACAAGAATTGCCGTGTCCAAAGCCTTAGCATAAGCAGTTATATGATCTATATTTTTAGAATGGATATGCGCCGAATGGCGGTTGCCGTGTTCGAGCCACAACGCTTTTTCTACAGCGTCGTCGAAATCTTTCGCTCTTACGACGCCGAGAATGGGCATCATAAGTTCTTCGGCTATAAGCGGATGCTCCTTAGGTCCTTCAAAGGTTATGCACCTTATCGTATCGGGAACGTCTACGCCAACCATAGCAAGAAGAGTTTTTGCGCTCCTTCCGACGCATTTTCTGTTTAAGCCCTTGGGCGTTAAAACGGTATTTACAAGTTTATCTTGTACCTCTTTCGATGCGAGGTAGCAGCCTTGCTCTTCAACCATATATTTAATCAGCTGATCGCAAACGCTGTCGACCGCAACTATTTCCTTTTCCGCAATACAGGGAAGGTTGTTGTCAAACGTACAACCGTTTACGATATCCTCAGCCGCTTTTCTTACGTCGGCGGTTTCGTCCACGAGAGCCGGCGGATTGCCCGCCCCTGCGCCTATACCACGCTTACCCGAAGATAAGACTGCGGTAACAACGCCCGGGCCGCCCGTCGCAACGAGCAACTGAATGTCTTTATGGTGCATCATCACGTTGCTCGAATCGAGCGTCGGATGACGGAGCGAACAACAGATATTTGCGGGGCCTCCCGCCTCGACGGAAGCCTGATTTATCATGTTGACGGCATAATTCGAAGTTTTAATTGCTGCGGGGTGAGCGTTGAAAACAACGGTATTTCCCGCCGCAAACATTCCGATAGTGTTACAGATGATAGTTTCACTCGGGTTGGTGCAAGGGGTTATAGCGCCAATTACGCCGAACGGACCCATTTCGATAAGAGTAAGCCCCTTATCACCCGACCATGCCGTGGTTTTAAGATCCTCTGTGCCGGGCGTCATCTCTGCGGTAAGCTTATGTTTCAAAATCTTATGCCCGACGTTGCCCATGCCCGTTTCCTCAACGCCCATACGGGCTAAAATCTCGGCATTTTCTATTGTCTTTTTTCTTATATTGGAGATTACTTTCTCCCTTGCGTCGAGAGGCATTGCGTGAACGATTTTCTGCGCCGCTTTAGCTGCCGCAATGGCGTCGTTCATATCGTCGAATATGCCCATCTCCGCTTCAGGCTCCGCCAGATTGAGTTTTGCAACTACTTGTTTGACGATGGCGGAAACCTCATTTTCGGTAAATTTCATTTTATTCTCCGTTAGATGAATATATTATTTGTTGAGCTGTTCCAAAACTCTCTTGGTTATCTCTGCGATGACGTCGGAATCTGCATTAGTGTTTTCCTTAGCTTCGCTATGGCAACCGCCACCGCAATTATGACAGCTCTTTTCGCCGTTTTTATTGTTAAGGCAGATGTTTGCGGGGTGTTTACCCTTCAAGCCGAACTGACGGCGAATTTCGTAGAGCCTCTGAACTTGCTCTTCGGAAAGTTCCTTAGGACCGCCGAGCAATCTCGAATTGAAGAGGAGCTTAGCATAGAATTCAACAGATTCCATTTTATGATAAGCGTTCAAAAGCGTATCGGAATAAGTGAGTGCGCCGTGGTTAGCAAGCAATACTGCGTCGAAATACTGAAGATATTTGGAAACTGCGTCGGGTATCTCTTCCGTAGAAGGCGTGCCGTATTCCGCAATGGGAACGCAACCGAGCGCAATTACCGCTTCGGGCATTATCGGCTGAGTGAGCGGAATGCCCGCTATCGCAAAAGAAGTAGCGTAAATGGGGTGTGCGTGAACTACGGAATTGACGTCCGGTCTTTCCTTATACACCCTCATGTGCATCTTGATCTCAGACGAGGGCTTAAAGCCGGGATTAGCCTGAATAACTTTTCCGTTTTCATCGACTTTGCAGATGTATTCGGGAGTCATAAACCCTTTGGAAACACCCGTGGGGGTGCAGAGGAATTCATGCTCGTTGAGTTTTACGGAAATGTTTCCGTCGTTTGCCGCAACCATGCCCTGGTTGTAGATCCTTTTACCGATGTCACAAATCTGTTTTTTAATTTCAAATTCGTTTACCATTTAACTTAGTCTCCTTCTTTTATGTAAACTATTATTTTTATTTATTTTCATCCTCATCCCATCCGAGATAAGTTATCAACTTGTCCAAGCCCTCTCGGGTAACCGAATCGACAAAGAATATCTTTTCGCACCCGGCTATCCTAAGCCACTCTGCGGCAAGCTCTTTATCGGCGTATTTATCGTTTATTTTAGTAACGATACCGATAACTTCCCTCGTCGCCGTTGCGGTTGTCGCCGGAGAGTAAAGCGAGAACGGCTCGTCCGCCGCTAAGATAAAGCCAATTATATCGACTTCGTAAGAATAAAGTGCGAGAGCAAAGCCGAATTGTTTATCTTCGATATATTCACCCGGAGGATCTATTATATATTTGCTGTAATTGACGTATTGAGTTTTGTGATATTCTATATCCTCGCCGTACAAGGCTTGCGTTATCGTGGTTTTGCCCGCACCGCTTCGCCCCATAAACATTATCTTCTTTTTCATATTATATAATGTTATGTCTTGGTGAGCTCGCACACCGTAAATTTAAGAGTTTTTTCCGCATAGCTCAAAACCGCCTCGATCGACGTTGAAACTTCCGACACCGTGCCGAGCAAAATGAGCGTTCCGCTGAATCTGTCCACAAAACCTATCTCCACGCCGCTCGCTTTGATAGCAATATCCGCCGTAACGATAGCCGACTCCGCCGGTGTCATACACACGATGCCGATAGCGTTTTTAGAATAATCTACAGCGGGGTTTAAACCGAGCTTGCGATACATTATCGGATCGGGGTTTGCAATGACGTGAGCAAGGGTTATCTGCTTGCCCGGGACAAGTTCCTGAACGATACGCAATTTTTCTTTAGTTGACACAATATCTTCCGTCAGCATTGCGACACTCCAAACAACAGGTTGTGATCAGCCATAAAAAACGGCTTTTTTATCACTACGATTATATTATAACTCATATTTGTGCCTTTGTCAACACAAAACAACAAAAAATCTATAAATTTTTCTAAACATTTGTTGTTTTGTGTTGTTTTCGCAAAAGAAAATTTAAAAATTTGCTAAAATTTGTTGTTTTTTAACAAAAAAAGGTTTATAATGTAATTATGGACATATTTTTCGATTCTCACACCCACTCGATAGCGAGCGGTCATCACACTTCGGACACCCTTTTTTCGCTCGCAAAATCGGCGTCTTTAAAGGGGCTTACGCACCTCTGCGTGACAGACCACGCCCCTAAAATGATCGGTGCCGCCAAGGAGAGTTATTTCAGAAATCTTCGCTACGGACAAAAAAAGATTTTCGGTGTAAACGTTATTTACGGAGTTGAGCTGAACGTTTTGGATGAAAGCGGAAAAGTCGATCTTCCACCCGATATACTAAACGGGCTTGACTTTGCGATAGCGAGCCTTCACAGAGAAATTTTTAAGCCTTCGACTGAAGAGTACAACACTTCGGCTCTCATAAATGCAATGGATAACCCTTTCGTTTCCGTTATAGGACACCCCGACGATCCGACATATGAGATAAACCTCTTTTCTCTTACCGATGCGGCAAAGGAAAAGAAAGTTATTTTGGAAGTCAATTCGATGGGCGTTTCGGAAAACGGTTACAGAAAGCATAATATCGGCTGGCTTAAAGAAATGCTTAATGAATGTAAGCGAAAGGAAATTTATATCGTTCTCGGAAGCGACAGTCACGGCTCGGAGAATATCGCAAATTTTTCAGACTCGATAAAACTTTTAAACTCGATAGAATTTCCCGAAAAATTGATATTAAACGGCGATCCGCAAAAATTCCTCTTTTTAGCCGCAGAAAGAAGAAAAGACAAAAACATTATCCGATTTTAATTAAACTGTTGCGTTTGCAACAGTTTCTTTATTGGTCGATATGATATAATATATCGGAAAAGGAGATTTTAAAATGGAAATTTTAAGAAAAATTACCCAAGACACATTATTTATCGGCGTAAACGACAGGCGAATAGCTCTGTTTGAAAACGTTTACCCTGTCCCGGACGGCGTTTCGTACAATTCATATATCATTATTGACGAAAAGACCTGCCTTATAGACACGGTTGACAAGTCCGGCGAAAAGCAATTCAAGGAAAACATCGAGGCGGCTCTCGGCGGCAGAAAACTCGATTATATAGTAGTAAACCACATGGAGCCCGACCACAGCGCTACACTTGCGGAAATAGTTAAAAATTATCCCGAAGCGACAGTCGTTTGCACGACTAAGGCTTCAAATATGATAAAGAATTATACTGATATTTTCGTTGACGTAAAGGCTGTAAAAGAGGGCGACACGCTTGAACTCGGTAAGCACACTTTGAAATTCATCGAAGCCCCCATGGTACATTGGCCCGAGGTAATGATGACATATGACGAATATACCAAGACGTTGTTTTCGGCTGACGCATTCGGCAGTTTCGGGGCATTATCGGGCAATCTTTACGCAGACGAGGTAAAAGACGGAAGCCCGTATATTGACGAAATGAGGAGATACTATACGAATATCGTCGGAAAATACGGCGTTCAGGTGCAATCTGTTCTCAAAAAAGCAAGCGGTTTGAAGATAGAAAACATATGCCCTCTTCACGGCTTGATTTGGAGAAAAAATATTGATTTATTGCTTGAAAAATACGTTGTATGGGCAACTTATTCACATGAAATAAACGGCGTTTTAATAGTATATTCTTCGGTTTACGGAAACACCGAAAATGCGGCTGAAATTTTGGCGGCAAGGCTTTCCGACGACGGCGTACAGCACATTAAAGTTTACGACGCATCTAAGACGGACTGCTCTTATCTCGTTTCGGAAAGTTTCGCTTACAGCCATATTGCGATCGCCTCAACCACCTATAACGCAGGCATTTTCGTTGCAATGGAAAACTTCTTGTCTGACCTCGTAGCGCACGGCATACAGAACAAAACTTTTGCAATAATAGAAAACGGAAGTTGGGCGCCGACAGCGGGAAAACTTATTACCGAAAAGCTCTCCACGCTTAAAAACTGCAAATTCATTTCTCAGCCCGTAAAAATTATTTCTTCGGTAAAAGAAGATACGAAATCGCAAATAATATCCCTTGCCGACGAGATAGCAAGCACTCTGACGCTTCCGGAAGAAATTATTCCCGACGCCGCAGATATCGACAAAACTTCTCTGTTCAAGCTCACATATGGTCTTTTCGTCCTCACTGCAAACGGCGAAAAACAGAACGGCTGTATTATAAATACCGTGATGCAAATTACGGACACCCCCAAAAGAATAGCTATTGCGGTAAACAAGGCGAATTTTACCTACGAGATAATTGCAAAGACAAAAAAATTCAACGTGAGCGTACTTTCCGAAAAAGCGCCGTTTGAGATTTTTGAAAGATTTGGCTTCCATACGGGAAGAGATATAAATAAGTTTGACAATTTTGATAAGGTAGAGGTAAGCTCTAACGGAATAAACTATATTACGGAATATACAAACGCTTATATGTCAGCCGAGGTTATCGCCATTAACGATTACGGCACACACGCTCTGTTTATTGCCGACGTAACAGAAGCAAAGACGTTTAACGACGACAAGTCTATGACTTATGCCTATTATTTTGAAAACGTCAAGCCAAAGGCGCAAGCGCAAAAAGGCAAGACGGAATGGGTATGCAAGATATGCGGATACAAATATGAGGGAGATGAACTCCCCGAGGATTTTATCTGCCCTATCTGTAAGCACGGCGCAGACGATTTTGAAAAAATAGGTTGATTTCTTTGTGCGGCGATTTGAGCTTTCCGCTCAAATCGCCGAAAATAATTTAAAATAAAATAAAAAAATAAAAAATTTTAAAAAAACACTTAAAATAGCTTGTCTTTTTCCAAATAATATGATAGAATAAACAAGCTAAGAGAAATTGAGTTTCTTATGCTGCTATGGCTCAGCAGGTAGAGCACGTCCTTGGTAAGGACGAGGTCACCGGTTCAAATCCGGTTAGCAGCTCCATAAAGAAAAGGGATAGGTTTTACCTATCCCTTTTCTTTATGGAATTATAATAGTATTTTGACCTCGGACTTACCAAGGACACTAAAAATTGCTCCCTTTAATTTTATTAGGTTTAAAATGGCGCATAAACGGATAAACTAT
>CACXDQ010000191.1 GCA_902766475.1 uncultured Eubacteriales bacterium | reverse complement strand
GGAGATCGAGGGCGACGAGAGAGAATTCGAGTTTATCATGCTCGGCATGAGAAGAGAGAACGGCATTTCTTTCGAGGAGTTCAAAAAGGCATTCGGACACGCCTTCAAAAGCCGCTATGCGGACAAGATAAAGGCTGTCGAAAAGTACGTCGAGGTGGACGGGAAAGGCATCAGGATAAAGCCCGAATACATCTTCGTGCAAAATGAGATCATAATTCAATTTATGGACTAAATATGGGAAATTTCGTACACTTACACGTCCATACGGAATACAGTATTCTGGACGGAGCGGCGAGGATATCCGCCGTTACAAAAAAAGCTAAAAATCTCGGCATGCCGGCGCTTGCCATAACCGACCACGGAAATATGTACGGAGCGGTCGCCTTTTTCGACGCTTGCGAAAAGGAAGGCATAAAGGCGATCATCGGCACGGAATTTTACGTCTGCGACGACCTTACCGTAAAGAGCGGCAAGACAAAACTCAATCACCTGGTGCTTTTATGCAAGGACGAAGTAGGATACAAAAATATTTCGCTTTTAAACGCAATCGCATTCCGTGACGGGTTTTATTATAAGCCGAGGATAGATTTAAAGACGCTCGAACAGCACCACGAGGGGCTTATCTGCCTTTCGGCGTGTCTTGCGGGAGATATTCCGCAAGCTATAATGAGGAGAGAGTTCGACGAGGCGGAAAGGCTCGTAAGATGGTTTAAAGACCTCTTCGGGGAAGATTTTTACCTTGAAATGCAAAATCACTTCTTGCCCGAACAAGCGGAAGTAAACAAATATTTAAAACAATACGCCAAAAAATACGGTATAAAGCTCGTCGTAACGAACGACGTTCACTATATCAACAGAGATGACGCCCTCTCGCAAGACGTGCTTATGTGCGTGCAGATGGGGGCGGACTACGACGACCCGAAAAGGCTCAAATTCGCCAACGACGAATTCTATTTGAAAAGCTTTGAGGAGATGTCGGAGCTTTTCCCCGACGACGCCGAGGCGCTCGCCAACACCCTCGAAATTGCCGAAAAATGCAATTTCGGGTTCGTTTACGGGCATTATATGTTCCCGCACTACACGCCGAGGACGGGCGAAGATCCGACGGTGTATATAAGAAAGCTTATCGACGCCGGGATAAAGAAAAAATACGGCGAGGAAACGCCCGAGATAAGGGCGAGGATAGAGGAAGAACTCGGCGTTATATCGAGGCTCGGTTTTATAGAATACTTCCTCATCGTGTGGGACTATATCAACGCCGCCCGTGAAATGGGCATTTCGGTCGGTCCGGGAAGAGGATCGGGCGCCGGCTCTATCGTCGCTTACCTCATCGGCATTACGAATATAGACCCTTTGAAATACGATCTCTATTTCGAGAGATTTTTAAATCCCGAGAGAGTTTCCGCCCCCGATTTCGACGTTGACTTCGAGGATAGCCGCCGCCAGGAAGTTATTGAATACGTCAGACAGAAATACGGCTATGACAGAGTTTGCAAGATAGTTACTTTCGGCACGATGGCGGCTAAAAACGCCATTAAGGACGTGGGGAGAGTGCTTAAAGTGCCCTACTCCGAAACGGACAGAGTTACGAAAGCCATTCCGTCTAAAATAACCAAAAACGGCGTGGAAATAGAGCTTAAACGCCCCAACATACTCATGAAGGTGTTCGGCAAATACCACCCGAAAGAGGGAGATAAAGACTTCGGGGTGGACTATTCCGTTCCCGAACTCGTCGAGATGTACAACGAGAGCGACGATATAAGGAGAATAGTCGATATTGCGATAAAGCTCGAGGACTCGCCGAGACAGGCAAGCACGCACGCTTGCGGCGTAATAATAGGCGCCGACATACTCGACAGACATATGCCGCTCGGCAGAAACGGCGACGATATCACGAGCCAGTACACCGGCGTGGAACTCGAACACCTCGGCTTTTTGAAAATGGACTTTTTGGGGCTGAGAAACCTTTCCGATATTAAGATGGCGATAGAATACGTCAAGGAAAACCACGGCGTTGAGATAGATTTCGATAAGTCCACCTACGACGACCCGAAAGTTTACGAGCTTATGTCGTCGGGAAACACGAAGGCGATATTCCAGATAGAGTCGGGCGGTTTCCAGAAATTCATGAAAGATTTGAAACCGACGTGTCTTGAAGATATAGTCGCCGCCGTGTCGCTTTATAGACCCGGGCCGATGGATTCGATACCGAGATTCGTAAGGTGCAAGCACAACCCCGACCTCGTTTCTTACGCTCACCCGCTCTTAGAGCCTATATTGAAACAGACTTACGGCTGTATCGTCTACCAAGAGCAAGTTATGAAGATAGTTCAGGCGCTCGCCGGTTACACGCTCGGTCAAGCCGACATGGTAAGGCGAATGATGGGCAAGAAGAAAGTTGACGACATGATAAAGGAAGAGGTCATCTTCATTAACGGAAAGCCCGAAACCGTCGATAAACACGGAAAAATTTCCACGGCGATAGACGGCTGTCTTAAAAGGGGCGTTCCGGAAGAAGTCGCCCACAAAGTGTGGGACGAGATGAAGGACTTTGCGAAATATGCGTTCAACAAGTCGCATGCGGCGGCGTATTCGCTCGTAACCTATCAGACGGCTTACCTCAAATGTTATTACGAGCCCGAGTTTTTGACGGCTGTCCTCAACAACAGAATAACCAACATCGAAGAGATTAAAAATTACGTTTCATACGCAAAGGACGAAGGAATACCCGTTCTTCCGCCAGACATAAACGAGAGCGTCGGCTTTTTCAGCGTCAAGGGCGGCAAGATACGCTACGGCTTGGCGGCGATAAAGGGCATCGGGCTTTCTGCGATAGACTCTATCGTGGAAGAGAGGGAGAAAAACGGGAATTACACTTCCTTTGAAAACTTCATTTCGAGATGCGAGCTTAAAGTGCTCAATAAGAGAATAGTCGAAAACCTCATTTATGCAGGCGCATTCGACAAATTCGGAAGAAATAGGCCTCAGCTCCTCGCCGTTTACGAGGACCTCATCGACAGGGTCACGCTCATAGCGAAACAGAGAGAAAGCAATCAGATCTCGCTCTTCGGAGATATAATTCAGGAAGAAACGGACGTAGACGTTACCTACCCCGACATTAAAGATTACGACAGCAAGACGAAACTTTCGCTCGAAAAGAACGTTACGGGCGTGTACGTTTCGGGGCACCCGTTAGACGGGTATTCGGCTAAGTTCAAAGATTGCACGTTCACGACCGATATGCTCTCGAATTTCGACGAGGACGAGGACGGAAACGTCGTATATTCAGACGTCGAAAACGATATGCCCGTAATTTACGGCGGAATAATAACCTCTACCGACAAGATAAACACTCGCTCGGGTCAGCAGATGATGTTCGTTACCGTCGAGGACGAATACGGCGGTATAGAATGTGTTTTCTTCCCCAAAAAGTACGAGAAATACAAGCATATTTTAAACAATGAACAAGTTATAAAGGTAAAGGGCAAATTACAGCTTCGTGAGGGCGAAAAGCCGACCGTTTTGGTAGACTTTGCCGAGCCGATAGCCGAGGGAGCGGAAGAAGCGCCCCAAAAGCAAGAGGCTAAACAGTATCTCGGGCTGATACTTAACGACGAAACCAAACAGTATAAAGACGACCTTATCGACATCTTGTCGACCTACCCCGGCGACATAACGGTATATTTCAAGATGGACGGCAAAAACTACAGAATGAGCGAGACGGTCAACAACTGTAAAGGGCTTATAAACGAACTTCTGTCCATAGTGGACGAGAACGATATAAAATTTTTCACAAAATAAAAGAAAAATCGGAGGGTTTTATTATGAAAAAAATTGCAATTTTAACGAGCGGCGGCGACGCCCCGGGCATGAACGCTTGTATAAGGGCGGCTGTAAGGACCGCTCTTCACAAAGGGCTTGAAGTTTACGGCGTGGAAAGAGGCTATTACGGGCTTGTAAACAACGAGATATTCAAGATGGACACTCATTCCGTATGCGATATAATTCAGCGTGGCGGAACGTTTTTGAGAACTGCGAGATGCGTCGAATTCAAAGAGCCGGCAACGAGAAAGATCGCCGCCGACAACCTTAAAAAACTCGGCGTCGAAGGGCTTGTCGTCATCGGCGGCGACGGCTCGTTCACAGGGGCAAAGCTCATTTCCGACGAACAGGGCATAAACGTCGTAGGTATCCCCGGAACGATAGATAACGACCTCGCTTATACCGATTACACTCTCGGTTTCGACACTGCCGTAAACACCGTTTTATGGGCTATAAACTCTTTAAGGGATACGATGACCTCTCACGACAGAGTCAGCCTTATAAAGGTAATGGGCAGACATTGCGGCGATATTGCGCTCTACTCTGCCATTTGCGGCGGAGCGGAATTTGCGCTCGTTCCCGAAGTTCAGTACGACATAGAAAACATTGCTAACCAGATAAAGAACAACATGCAGAGGGGGAAAATGGCTAACGTCATCGTCCTTGCGGAAGGCGCCGGAAACGAAACGGAGATAGCCGCCGTAATCAAAGGCATAGCAAAGTGCGACGTAAAGATAACCACGCTCGGACACGTTCAGAGAGGCGGCTCGCCCACGATGGCGGACAGAATGCTCGCCGCACGTTTCGGACATCAGGCAATCGAAGCGCTTTTAAGCGGTGAAACAAACAGAGTTATAGGTATAAAGAACAACGAGATAGTAGACCTCGACATAACCGAAGCTCTTTCTCAGAAAAAGAAAATCGATCTCAAACTCTACGAGATTTGTTCCGAACTCAACTAAGGATAAAGATATGAAAGACCTTAAAGGAAGATGTATATTCGCTCAATCGGGCGGACCTACGGCGGTAATAAATTCGGGTATTGCCGGCGGAATCACCGAAGCGCTTAAAAACCCGAATATCACGGGCGTGCTTTGTGCCGTACACGGCATTAAAGGCGTTTTAAACGAAGATTTTTGGGATATGTCCAAAGAGGACGAAAGCGAGATAGAAGCGCTTAAACACACGCCCGCCTCGGCTTTCGGCTCGGTGAGATACAAACTCAAAAACCCCGAAACAGACGCTGCCGATTATGAGAGAATACTCGAAGTATTCAAAAAATACGACGTGCGTTTCTTCTTCTACAACGGCGGAAACGACAGCATGGACACATGCGATAAAATTTCTAAGTATATGCAAAGAGCGGGCTACCCCGTGAACGTCATCGGAATACCCAAGACCATAGATAACGATCTGGTCGGCACTGACCACTGTCCCGGCTACGGAAGTGCGGCTAAATACATAGCAACGACCATAAACGAAATTGCGAGAGACGCCGACATCTATGAAGATCCGCTCGTGATAATCGTAGAAATAATGGGCAGAAACGCCGGCTGGCTGACGGCGGCGGCAAGCCTTACGAAGAGGGGCGAGGGAGCCGATCTCATATATCTTCCCGAGCTGCCTTTCGACGACGAGAAATTTTTGTGCGACGTTGAAGGGGTAGTAAAGGCGAAAAAACATTGCGTGGTCGCCGTATCGGAAGGAATAAAATACAATAGCGGAAGATACGTCGGTGAGGACGCCGCAAACACCGACGTTTTCGGACATTCTCAGCTCGGCGGAGTATGCGGCGCTTTGAAGGCGAAAATAAGCCAAAAACTCGGCTATAAATGCAAGGCGATAGAGCTTAATATTTTACAGCGTGCGGCTTCGCACATAGCGTCAAAAACAGACGTTGAAGAAACTTACACAGCCGGAAAACAAGCCGTTAAAGCTGCCGTCGGCGGTGAAACCGACAAGATGGTATCGTTTAAGAGAACGGGCGATTACGAGATAACTTACGACCTCGTTCCGCTGTCCATAACCGCAAACGCCGAAAAGGGCGTGCCGAAAGAATGGATAACCGAGGACGGAACGTGGCTTACCGAAGATTTCGAGAGGTACGCAAGACCGCTTATCATGGGCGAAAACGAAATGTCTTTCGAGGGCGGCTTGCCGAGATACGCAAGGCTTAAAAAAGTTAAATTTAAGCTGTAAGTCTTTATATAAGTCGATTATTCAGCAATTTACCGCAAGCGGGGCTGACGGAATATCCGTCAGCCCCGCTCTTTTACGGGTTTTGCCGCATTTAATTTCGGTGCGGAAACAGCCCTCTTTTTGCTCTCCCTCTTTATTATCTCTTCCGCCGCCCTCTTTCCGGACAATGCGGCGTTAGGCAGCCCACCCGGCGGATTTTGCCATTGAGTGGCAATATACACGTTTTTCATTCCGAAAACCTTGCTCTTCACCTTAAACGGAATATATTTAGGCGGTGTGGTAAACGCCATAAAACTGCCCGTCGGCGCTCCCGTAAATCTCCTGTACGTCGCCGGCGTCCACACGTCAAGGAGCTTCAATTTGCCTTTAAGGATAGGAAATTGCCTGACTACGACACTTTCGGCTTTAAATGCAAAATCGCTTTTTATCGACTTATAGCCCCCTGTTTCCTCTTTTGCGGAAATATATTCAAGGCTTGTTTTCTCGTCGCAGAAAACCATTGTCTGAATTATGTTTTTACCGCTTAAAGAATAACTTTTTTCGTGAGAAAATTCCCTTATATACATATATTTCATTGCGCTGTGTAAGCCGAATGTATTTCTCGTTTCCACGATGAAATCGCCGTTAAACGGTAATTTTTCTTCCTCGCACGAAAAGGCGCACTGAATGGCGGAAAAAGTCATATATCTCCTGTCCTCGTACATTCTTTTAAGACGGTACGGCGGCTTTTTATCCGTTAGCTTACCGAAAAAGATTTTTGGATCTACAGCCGATATAACGTAGTCGGCACGGGCGGCGCTACCGTCCGAAAAAAGCACTTCGGGCTTATCGCCTCCCGTTATCTTCACAGCCTCTTTATTTGTGTAAATGTGCCCGCCGAGGTCGATAAAACGCCCTTTTATCAGTTTTGCCATCTCAAACGAGCCGCCCTTTATAAGACCGCCGTTATCGCCGCAAAACGTAGCAAATACCGAAATGAGAGCAAATGCCGTAAACTTTGAATTGAGAAAACTCACCAAAAATTTCTTGATCAGCGGACTTTTAAACTTCTCTGTAAGCTCCCCCGTCGATATTGAGTAATAGCCGTAAAAGAGCGGTATGTCCTTAATTAAATCTCTCTTTTTTAAACCTTCGTCCTTATTTTTGCCGCCGATATGAAAGGCTCGCATCATTTCCTTTACGGCTTTTATAAATTTTTCTATCTCCGATTCATCGTCTATCGACACGTCGAGCATTTCCCTTCTCGTCTTGTCGATATCACGGTATAGGGTAAGCGTTTTGCCGCCCTTTTCAACGGTATATAAGCTATCGTTTAATATAATTTCAGTGTTTTCGTTCATTACGCCGAGCGTCAGCCAAGTCTTGTACCAACCGCTATTTTTATTTGTACCGGTAAGCCAATGTACGCAGTTGTCGATCTTGTAGCCGCCACGTTCCCACCCCGTGAGATTGCCGCCAACCTCAAAATGCTTTTCGTAAACGCTTACGTCGAAGCCGCCGAGAGCGGCATATATACCTGCGGAAAGCCCCGAAACGCCGCCGCCCACAATAATTATCTCAGACATAAAAAACCTCCCCGTGAAATTATTTCCATCGGGAAGGTTTTTATTCTTTTAAAATCAGTTAGCCGCTTTGATAGCCGCCGAAGTACCGAAGTACAACGCTTTGCCCGATCTTCCGCCGCTCGTGTCGCTATTCTCCGACTCTTCGCCGGTAGGCTCTCCGACAAGGCTCTTATAAAGCTCTTTCACCTTGCTTTCAAGCTCTTTCGCCATGCCCTCGTCGTTGAAGTAAACGATGAGAACGCTTTCGCCGTCGTCGTTGGAAGCGACGTATGCCTTCGTTACCGAGCCGGTTGCGCCTATGCCCGCCAAAACAGCGACCGTGCCGTTAGCCGTAACGGTTATCTCGGTTACGGAATACTCGTTTTTCT
This sequence comes from uncultured Eubacteriales bacterium, assembly GCA_902766475.1. Lineage (GTDB taxonomy): Bacteria > Bacillota > Clostridia > Christensenellales > Borkfalkiaceae > UBA10281. The sequence continues at coordinate 3,113 of CACXDQ010000191.1, read as the reverse complement.
CGAGATTTTCCTTTGCCTTTTCAGGCTCTTCGGGTACGCCGCCGCAAGCGGCAAGCATCATTGCGGAAATTGCGATGAGCAAAAACACTATCGCATTTTTCATGAGTTTACGCATTTTATTATCTCCTTTTTTTTATTTCATTTTAAACATTTTTACTCTGTTTATCAATTATAACCGCTATCAAAAATCGCTATTTTCCAAGTCGTATTCTATTCCCTTTAAATTTACGAGCTTTTCAAGCAATAAATTTTCATTATAATAATAGTGATTAGTCATCTCGAAACCTACTTTTGCGTCTGTCATAGCGAGTTTATAAAGATCCTCGGTAAGCCCGTATTCGTCGCTTATAAGTTGCTTTAAAATCTCTTTATTCCTCTTATCTCCCTTGTATTTCGAGAACGAGGCGAGGTTCAGTGCGCTTTTTAAGTGAATATACGACAGTTCGGCACAGTTTTTAAGCTCTTTTATCGCATCTCCTTCGCCCGTGTTTTTAAGTATTTCAAGCCCCTCTTTCCAACCGTTGCAGAGCGAAGATAACAGCGAAATATAAATATCGACGCCGTAAGGCGAAGTCCACTTTTCAACGTCGTCAAAGGTAAAGCACACCATCGTAGACTGCCTTTCGTCCTTTTTTAAATTCCACATATTTCCGCACGCCATATTATGCGCCCCGAAATAAATACCGTCGACGCTGAAAGGATAGTTTTTAAACGCCTTAGAAAAGGCTTGAACGGCGTTTATTGCGGCGTCGGTGTCCTCTTTATATACCGCTTTATACCACGCTTTCGTATCTGTATTTTCGTCATCGCACAAAGAATTTATAAGCGGAAGTGCGCCGCCCGGGTAACCTCCCAAGCTCCAACCGAGCATAAGCCCGTCGACGCCTATCTTTTTAAGCCTTAAAACGTGATCGGTCATGAGCGGAAATACGGGGATATACGGCGTAGCGGACAATTCCCAACTGTCGTTCACCTGAATTTTCGCCCATATCCTATGTCCCTTTTTTTTGGCGTATTTAAGCACTTTTTCCGCAAATTCGCTCGGACCGTCAACCGATATTGAATAGTCGTCAACCTTGCCCGAAACGCCGCCCCGCTCGAATTCTTTGCCGTACTCGCTCACGCAGAGAACGTCGATCTCCCCGTCCAAAAGGTCTATGCCCTCGAAAACCTCTCTTCTGTCCTCGGAAGCAAAATTCGCCCAACCCCATACGTTTGCGATAAGGCGTGTATGACCGTTGCCGTCCGAGAGCGCTTTTTCAATAACGTTATTGAGATCCGAAACGACCTCCTGCGGCTTTTTCTTTTTGCACAGCGGACAATCGGTATATATCCCGCCTCTCTCGCCCCAATTCCTCGAATAGCAATTTGTCGGGTTTTCCGACATGGTTATCGTCATCACCGCATAGAGGAGCGGAACTGCCTCGGCAATGCTTTTAATCGCATTATAGACGTACTTCTTTACTTTTTCCGACGACGTGCAAAGGCAATAAGTGCCGTCGCCTACCTTCTGTCCTTTAAGATCGGGGTAACTATCGAAAAAGCTTTCGGGAAGACTTCTCGGCTCGTTTAAATAGAGGTAGACGTTTATGCCGTGCCTTCTGCATCTCTCGGTAAGTTTTCTTAAATTTCCGATTCTTACCTCATACCCCGAAGATAAACTCTTGTCAAACGGAAACTCGGCTAAATTTCTGAGCGTATCCGAAAGCCAAATGCCGTTCGTACCCGTTGCGGCGAGCTTAATAAGGTAATCGTCGGAATAGTCCGACAGCTCGTCGTCTAAAAGCGAGCCGCTGTATTTAGCGCAGTAAGACGATAAAAACCTGTCCGCAATTCTGCCCTCACCGTCAGCCGAAGTATATACGGGCGAAACGTATTTACCGAAAAAGTCGAACGGGGCGACTTGTCTGTCTATATAACTGCCCTCGACTATTTTTCTCACCCTCTCCGTGTTCTCTTCCTCTTCTTTCGTGAGCGCACGGTAACCGTTATCTCCGACATCGGGCTTATTGCCGAGCTTGACGGACAAAAAATCGTATTCTTCAAGGAGTTTTGAAAGCTCGTTTTCGCTCATTTCGAGAATTTCAGCTATCTCGTCGAGCGATAAAATATCCCAATTATTTCTGATAATGGTTACAAAACCTTTTTCTCGCCATAAAGGCTCATATTTTATATTTTTTACACCTAATTTTTCGGCGTTTAGAACAACGTCCTTTTCGCTTAAACCTATTACTTTACCAATCAGGCTTGTTTTTACCGTGCCGTAATTTCTGAAAATCACCTTTTGCCAAGGCATCATATAATCTTTGCTCATCATACCTAATATTATATATTAGAAAAAAATTTTTGTAAAGAAAAAGGCGGATGTTTTTTCCGCCCTTTTTAACGTCGTTAAAACGAATATCCGCTCAAACTGTAATACGCCATATTGCTTTGACGAACGTCTAATCTTCCGAAACAAGCGCAGACAGGAACGTCGGATATTATATGCAAAGCGTACTGCCCGAAAGGTATCTGGTACTTTTCTTTCCCTATCGGGAAGTCAAGCCTTAAACAAGTCGTTCTCTCGCCTTTGAGGTCAATTGTTATTTTGTCATACGGCTCTTTATCTTCAAATAACACTTTAATGCGAATATGTGCGTCTTCTTTGCCGACATTCGTTATCATTAACGCTTCGTGTCCCATAAAGTTCGGATTATCGCCGTGCGGCGGCAAATCTCCGTCGCAAAATACCCAGTTTTTCTTTCCGTTTATTCCGTTTTCCATTGTCATTTCTCCTTTATTTAACGTAATTGAATAATTCCTGCTCGAATTCGGGGCAAAGCGGCTCCGCGCCGTTTTCGGTTATAACGTAGCACGTTTCTACCCTTAATCCGTGTAAAGTCGGATGGCCGAAAAAACTTACGTCCACGTTTACTATCATATTCTTTTCTAAAATATCGTCGCTGTTCGGACCGAAGAAAGGACTCTCCGCTTCCATTAAGCCCATAGTGTGCGCAAACGGACAAACTATGTATTTAAGGTAGCCGCCTTTTTCGTAAAGTTTTCTGCCCGCAGCGTCTATATCTCTACCCTTATTGCCGATTTTAAGCATACTCTTCGTGAGTTTCATT
>CACXDQ010000190.1 GCA_902766475.1 uncultured Eubacteriales bacterium | reverse complement strand
TCGACGAAACGTTTTTGTGGCAGCCGAACTTCCCCAAGCTATTCTACTTCACATTTGAGCTGTATTTGGGAAATAAGAAGGTAGACTTCGCAAAGACGAGGGCGGGGCTTCGCAAAATTTCAGTTGACAGCGAAGGAACGATCTGCCTGAATAACTGCAAATTCTATCAGAGGCTCATTCTCGATCAAGGCTATTGGAAGGAGAGCGGAATAACTCCGCCGTCCGTAGAGGCGATAAAAAAAGACATAGAGCTATGCAAGGCGATGGGCTTTAACGGAGCGAGAAAGCATCAGAAGTTCGAAGACCCCTATTTCTATTATTATGCGGAAGAATTGGGCTTCGTAACGTGGTGCGAAATGCCCTCCGCATACAATTTCAACGCCGACGAGATAGCAAGCGTTACAAAGGAATGGCAGGAGATAATATCCGTCGCCAAAAACTTCACGAGCAATATATGTTACGTCCCCTTAAACGAGAGTTGGGGCACGAGAAAGATCGTCGTCGACGAAACTCAGCAAAACTTCGCACGCTCTCTGTATTACCTCACGAAAGCGGCGGACAAGACCAAACTCGTAAGCACGAACGACGGTTGGGAAAACCTCGACGCTACCGACATTCTATCCATACACGACTATTCTTACGACAGCTCGAAGTTCGACGAGATGTACACCCCCGAAAACCTTTCTAAGCTCTATCCGGCGACGAGAAAGCTCATTGCGGACGGAAACGGATATTTCGGTCAGCCCATGCTGCTTACTGAATTCGGCGGAATAGCGATGAAGGTGGACGCAAAGGGCGAAAGCTGGGGCTACGGCGCAGGTGCGGAGAGCGAAGAGGAATTTTTGACGAGATATAAAAATCTCCTTAAAGGCATATATGCGCACAGGTATCTGCAAGGTTTCTGCTACACTCAGATTTCGGACGTACAGCAAGAGGTAAACGGCTTGCTCACGCCCGACAGAACGCCTAAATTTTCGTTGGAAAAGATAAAGGCGATAACCGAAGGCAAGTTTTAAGCAAATATAAAAAAGAGCCGCCACGGAGCGATTTTCGCTCCGTGGCGGCTCTTTTACGGTCTTTATTTGTCAAGAGAAAAATAATATGCGCCGAGCATGCCCGCATTGTTACCGGCTTTCGCCCTCCTGACGTCATAGCCAAGCCCGCCGAAAATATCGTCAAAACAGTCGCCCATGCCGTCTACCGCACCGCCGCCCATAATACAAATATCGAACGGGTTGTCTTTATATATCTTTTCAAGGAGCAGAGCCGTGTTCTTCCTTATCTCATTGGCGACGGACACGGCGTTTTTATTGCCCTTTTTCAGTTCGTTAAACACTTCGTTTTCGCCAATTCCGTACTTTCCGGCAAGGGCGTTTATAGCTCTCCCCGAAAGGTATCGTTCGGCACAGCCCGTCCTTCCGCAGTTACATTTTATGCCGTTAGGGTAAAGCGAAATATGCCCGAACCTTGCGAAGTCGTTCTTCTCGCCCGCAACGATCTTTCCGTTTACGGCATAAGCGCCGCCCACGCCCGAACCGAGAGTGAGCATTATCACCTTTTTTTCGGCGTAATTATAATTTATCGCTATCTCGCCGAGTAGTGCGGCATAGCCGTCGTTTATTGCCACGCTCTTCAAGCCGTAAGTCCTTTTCACCCAGCCCGTTATATCGAAACCGGTGTAGCCCGGGAGATTGTCCGTCGCATATACGACCACTCCCCTCTCGCTGTCGATCGTCCCCGCCGAAGAAATACATATCTCTGTAACTTCGGGGCTCATAAGTCCGTCTATAGCACGTTTAACCGACGAAATCACGCCGTCAAGCCCTCTGTCCGTAACCGTCTTTGTCGTGGCGGTCTTTATAAATATTCCGTTATCTATAAGTCCGCTCTTTACGTTGGTTGCGCCGAGGTCGATGCAAAGTTTCATCATATCGCTTATTTAAGAGTAAGGCTTTTATTGAAGCGTGAGGTCGTTACCATAGGTCTTGTGATTGCCGAGCCTATAACTACCGCATAGGGGTTTATCTCGCTTATTCTCTCAACTTCTCCGCACTCGTAAACACCGCCCTCGGCGATCATCTTCGCATTTTTCAAAGCGCCCTTTACTTCCCTCATAAACTCTATATCGGGGAGCTTTGCGCCCTTTGTGTCCGCCGTGTAGCCCCTGAGCGTCGTCGAAACGTAATCAAAACCGAGCTTGTCGGCGTTTATCGCTTCATCTAAGGTCGCAATATCCGCCATTATCTCCGTTTTCGGGCTTTTCCCACGGATATATTTTACCAAATCTTCGAGCTTTTCGCCGTTGGGGCGCACTCTCAGCGTTGCGTCGAGCGCAAGACATTCCGCACCCGTACCGAGAACGAGGTCGACTTCCCTCTTCGTCGGCGTAATATATATCTCGCTATCCTCATAATCTTCTTTTACAAGACCTATAACGGGCACGTCGACTTCTCTTTTAATGCTCTCTATATCGTAATATAAAGCCCGTATTCCAACCGCACCGCCGGCAACCGCCGCACGGGCGAAAAGGTGCATTATTCCGCACCCGTGAAGAGGCTCTCCCTCGCCTGCCTGACATGAAACAATCAATCCTCTTTTAAGTAACATAAACTCCTCTTTAATCGGCGGAGCTTCCCTTTTCGGGGAAGCTCCGCCTAAGTTTTCTTTGCCCTTATAGGGGCTTTTTTTTAGCTTTAAATCACGCCTTCGCTTTCCAGCTCACCGTGCCGTTTTCTACCGTCCAGTAGGTCGTATTCCACGTTTCGGGAAGGGTTACGCCGTTGGTCGTGCCGTCGACAAATTTAACGTAAATGCCCTCGCCTACGCCCGTAGATTTTGCGCCGTTATTTATGAGGACGGAAGTGTTCCACCTCGTAGCAAGACCGAGAATAGCGACGTTTTCAAACGTGGAATTTTCAAACAAGCCGAATGCCTTTAACGTTTCACTGTTCTCCGCTCCGTTTGTAGCCATCTTGTCGGACGACTCTTTGGTGAACTCGACCACAACGTTTTTGACCGTTGCGCCTATCATCTTATCCGAGCTGCCGAAGATAGAAGAGTAGCCCCAGCTTCCCTGGTATCCCGAAGCCTTGACGTAAACGTTTTCGATTATTCCGCCCGAAACGCCGTTGTTGCCATAAATGAGCGCACAGTTTGCGTTGTAGGTAAAGCCGTCGATAGCAATGTTTTTGATTGTTCCGCCGTTACCTAAGCTCTGTACCCACGCATAATTGTTGCCGGTTACCGTAATATTTTTAACGGTATAGCCGCAACCGTCTATCGTGCCGACGAACGGAGCGTAATTTACCCTCGTGCTATTGTTGTAAACGTAGTGATTCACAACGCCGAAGCGGTAATCGAGATCTGCGTCGTCGTTATAGAGGTTAGAGCCGTCAAGCTCGATATTTGCGCCGAGCTTGAAGTAGCCGCCCTGTCCCATTGCCCTCGAAATGAGAGCCATGTTCTTGAATTCGTCAGCCGTGGTCGCCGTTGCGGAAACAAAAGTCGTATTTACGGTTAACTGATTGAAATCACCGCTTTCCTTTTCAAACAATACCTTGATCTGCTTATCGCCGTAGATAGTGGCTATCTTATCGGCGGGAAGAGTAAGCTCGCCGTTATTTAACGTCGCACCGGCGATCTCCGCACCGTCTATGGTAGCTTTTTTGAACGTACCGTATTCCGTTTCGCCCAAGTTATATACGCCGTTTACGGAGTTTACGACCGTATCGCCCGAAACAGTGAGTTTGAGATTTGTATCGCCGTGATCTATCGTTTTAACTTCGATCGTATTCGCTTTATTAAGTTCTTCGAGAACGCTCGACGGGAGTATTTCCGTCATCGGAGAAGTCCAGTTTCTCGTCCTCAAAACGCCGTTGGTCGT
>CACXDQ010000189.1 GCA_902766475.1 uncultured Eubacteriales bacterium | reverse complement strand
TTCAGCCGTTTTAACAAGTTTAATCTTATTTTCATTCGGCTACGAAAAGAAAAGGGCGGCGAAAACGGAAATTCCGTTTTCGCCGCCTTTTTTTATCAATATTTGAAATATGCGGTATAAAAGCGCTCAAAACGACGCAAAATTATAGGTATGATATATTTAAGACATGCGGACAAGGTGCATTTTGCCGTCGGCGCAATGTGTATAATATCGGGTGCGTTTTACCTTGCGGCGGAATTTTTGGCGGTGATGTATTGTTCTTCGCCTTTAAGCGCATATTTTCTGCACACGATAAGCGAACTCGGAGTGCCGATAGGCGAGCCGTTCGACGGGGTAATAAGTTCATTTTCGCCGGCGGCGCCGCTTATGAACGGGGCGCTCATCGCAGCCGGCTCTTCGCTCGCATTCTGCCTTTTATCCTTTTATTTCTTAAACGGCAGACGAGCAGACTTTATGTTTCCGAAAAGCAAGAGGGTGTCGGCGATAATATGCGCCGTCTTAGCGTCGCTCGGCACGGCGACGGTGGGGATATGCCACGCCGGAAGCGCAATACCGGTAGTTGAAACTCTTCACTATATCGGAGCGTCGGCGGCGTTTTTCGGTGGAAATCTCTTTTCGATCATAACTTCGGGGTGCTTTTATGAAATTTCCCCGTCGCTTGCGGTAACCGGCAAAGCCGTCGGGCTTTTTGGTATTATTTTCGGAGCGGTAACCGTCGCTCTGCAATTTTTAACGCCCTTTAAAAGCTTGTCGGGGATAACGGAGCGGCTCACCGTCTACCCCATCGTGTTGTGGGATATTTGCGTGGGCGTGTTTATGTTGAAACAAAACGGAAAAAACATTCCGAAAAGAAGAAAAAAACGCCGTCAAGCATTTTACGGAAAGTATATAAAAAGCCCGCACTTTTTCGTGGCAACGAAAAAGTGCGGGCTTTTGGCAAACTTATTGGCAAAATTACAACAATAGATAGAATTCAAACAATTATAACAATAGGTAGAATTATAAAAATAGATAGAATTACCAAACAATAGTCATTATAAGTATAATAATTGCTAAACCGGCGGCGAAAATTCCGCCGATAAGAAGAGCGGACAAAAGCGCAGATATAACGTAAGCTCTTCTCTCTTCCTTTTTGAGCGGCTCGACCTTTTCCGTCGGCTCGGCTACGATCGGCTTTTTTCTGAATTTCCTCGGAAACCAGCCGTCGAGGGGCGAACGCCGTTCGACGTCGCTCATGTCTGCGACAACTCTGCCGTCGTCGTCATCGTATTCTTTCTTCATACTTCGCTCTCTTCGTTAAAGAGATGGCACGATACGAAATGCCCCGTTTCGATCTCTTTCTGTTCGGGAACTTCTTGCTTGCACCTATCCGTAGCGTAAGGACAGCGGGTGTGGAATTTACAGCCGCTCGGCGGATTTGCCGGCGAAGGAATAGAGCCTTCGAGGACTATTCTGTTCATCTTCGCCTTGGGATCGGGCACGGGTATAGCCGAGAAAAGCGCCTTGGTGTACGGGTGCGCCGGATTCTTAAATATATCTTCCGTCTTGCCGTATTCGACGAGGTTGCCGAGGTACATAACGCCCACTGCGTCGGAGATATGCTCGACGACGGAAAGGTCGTGCGAGATGAAGAGATAGGTCAATTTAAACTGCTCTTGCAAGTCTTTAAGCAGGTTGATAACTTGCGCCTGAATGGACACGTCGAGCGCCGAAACGGGCTCGTCGCAGACTATAAATTCCGGGTTTAAAGCGAGCGAACGGGCGATACATATCCTCTGCCTTTGACCGCCCGAAAACTCGTGCGGGTAGCGGTATTTATGGAAGGGCTGTAAGCCGCATTTATCCATTATTGAATCGATATAATCGTCATATTCGTACTTGGGGACGATGCCGTGTTCTCTCACCGCCTCGCCTATTATCTCGCCGACGGGAAGCCTCGGGGAAAGAGAGGAGAAAGGATCTTGGAAAACTATCTGCATCTTCGTCCTTAAATTTCTCATTTCACGGGGTCTTTTATCGTAGATCTCCTCGCCGTTGAAGAGGACTTGCCCCGCCGTCTTTTCTCCGGCAAGGCGGAGAATGACTCTGCCCGTAGTGGTCTTGCCGCAGCCCGACTCGCCTACAAGCCCCATCGTGGAGCCTCTCTTTATATTGAACGTTACGCCGTCGACCGCCTTGACGTAGCCGACCGTGTTTGCGAACAGACCGTCCTTTATCGGGAAATATTTTTTGAGGTTATTTACCATCAAGATATAATCGGGATCGTATTCGACGGGCGTAAAGCTCTTATCTATTATCAAATTTCGGTTTATAGTGGTTTTATTCATCTCTGCCCTCCTTTGCCTTACAGAATCTGTAACAGCTTACCTTGTGGGTTGGAGAAAGGGAAATTTCGGGCGGATATTCGCCGCCGCACTCTTCGCACTGCATTTCGCAGCGGTCTTTGAAATAGCAATAGTCGGGCATATTGACGGGGTTGGGGACTTTTCCGGGAATGGAATACAATCTGTCGATATGTTTGCCGACGACGGGTTTTGAAGCCATAAGCCCTATCGTGTAGGGGTGCGCCGGGTGATCGAATATCTCTTCCGCCGTGCCCTGTTCTACTATTCTGCCCGAATACATTACGACGATATAGTCCGCCATTTCGGCAATGACGCCGAGGTCGTGCGTGATGAGCATTATCGAAGAATTTATCTTGTCTTTCAAGCCCCTTAAAATGTCGAGTATCTGCGCCTGAATGGTTACGTCGAGAGCCGTCGTCGGCTCGTCTGCGATGATGAGGGCGGGGTTGCAAGCAAGCGCTATCGCAATCATTACCCTCTGGCGCATACCGCCCGAAAGCTCGTGCGGGTACATCTTGTAAACGCCTTCGGAATTGGCTATGCCGACCTCTTCCAAAAGCCCTATCGTGCGTGCCTTTATATCCGCTTTCGTCATATGCGGATTGTGGAGGGCGATAACTTCGTCGACCTGCGCACCTATTCTGAAAACGGGGTTTAAGCTCGTCATCGGCTCCTGGAAGATCATTGACATATATCTTCCTCTGAGCGTCTGCATCGTCTTTGCGTTTACCTTGGCGATATCGTAAGCCTTATCGCCTAAATTGAGCCTTATTTCGCCCGAAACTACCTGACCTTGGGGGCGCTGTAAAAGCTGCATAATGGAAAGGCTCGTAACCGACTTTCCGCAGCCCGATTCGCCTACCACGCCGACGGTCTTGCCCTTAGGCACGTCGAAAGTTATGCCGTCGACGGACTTGACAACGCCCATATCCGTGAAGAAATAGGTGTGGAGATCTCTTATTTCGAGCGCGTTGTTCTCGTCGTCCATCTTGCAGAGAAATTCCTCTTCCGGAACGTTCTTTCTGCGATAATTCTTTTCGAGTTTGTTGGTTATCTTCTTATTTTCGGCGCTTATCTTCCTCGATTCTTTAGCGGAGAGGTAGCCGCGATCTTCTCTTGCCATATTATACCTCCTACCTCTTCATTTTCGGGTCGAATGCGTCACGCAAGCCGTCGCCGACGAGGTTGAACGCAAGCACCGTCAAAACTATACAAACGCCCGCCGGTATCCACACGAACAGATAGTTTGTAAGTACGTTTATATCGTTTACGTCGTTTATGATATTTCCCCACGAGGCGAACGGGAACCTTACGCCCAGCCCCAAGAAAGAGAGCGTCGCTTCGGTTATTATCGTAGAGCCTAAGCCCATCGTCGCCGTAACTATAAGCTGAGGAATGACGTTGGGGATAAGGTGGCGGAAAATTCTTCTCTTTACGCTTATGCCGCAAGCCTCGGTCGCAAGCATGAATTCCTGTTCACGAAGCGAGAGTATCTGCCCTCTTACGAGCCTTGCCACGCCCGGCCAGCCGAGTATGCCGAGGGTTACCATCAGATAGACCATTCTCAGCGTCGGATCAACGCTCAAAGCGTCCATTGCGGCGCCCAAAATTATGAGGAGCGGCGTAGACGGGATACAATATAAAATATCGACAATACGCATTATGAGGTTGTCTACCCAGCCGCCGAAATAGCCCGAAATACCGCCCATTATAACGCCGAGAACAATTTCGATTATGACGACTATAAACCCGACGAGAAGGGAAACCCTGCCGCCGTACATAAGCCTCGTAAGCATATCCATGCCGTGGCTTTCCGTGCCGAGCCAGTGTTCGCCCGAGGGGTAAGAATAGGTATCGTAGACAAGCGTCTTTCTGTATTCCTTAATTTCCCAGCTTTTTTTAGCGCCGTCGTAAATGAGGAAGTAAGTTATTGGTGAAGTTTCACCTTCGGGGGTATATGTAAATTCCTTCTCGTTGCCGGGGAGCATCTCGCCGTTTTCGATGGCGTAGATCGCCTCTTGCATAAATTCCCTTGCGAAGAACACGTCTTGCTCTATTGCGTTTATGCTGTACGAGAGGACGAAAGCGTAGTCCTCACCGCCCTTTATGACCGTACCTTCCTCGTCCATGTAATATTCTTCACCGTCGGCGGTAAACGAGGTGGGTTTAAGTTCGTAAGCTTTGAGCGCTTGACGGCGAAGCTCGAACGTAAGCGTTTTCGAGCTGTCTATCATATTTACGCTGTTTTTGAAAGCTATGAAGAAAAGGTTGTTGTCGGCGTCGTAAATTTCGTAGAAATCGCCCGTCGCCTCTATCGTGTATGTCTGAGAGCTTGCGGTAAACGTGGTCTGACCGGC
>CACXDQ010000188.1 GCA_902766475.1 uncultured Eubacteriales bacterium | reverse complement strand
TTACCGCTATTACACGATGTTTTCAAAGTACAGAGAGATATACGAGGACGAAAAGGTGGAGTCGGGCGAAGTGAAGAGCGCAGACCTCTCCTCTGTCGGTTTCGAGGGCAAGTTCGCCGTTGCGGAAATTCTCCGCTTTAAGGCTTGCAACATTGCCGAAAGAGCCGTTATAGCGGCTAATGCGGCGGAAACGGCGGCTAAGGTCATAGCGGAACTTGTCGGCGGCGAAACGGCGGAAGAGAGAGCCGTAAAGATGGAAGAGGAAGTTTATTCTTCAACTACGAGCGCACGCAAAAAAGCCGTCTATAAGTCGGTTATCGCCATTTTAAGGGATAAAGAACGCCCTTTGGACGACTATTTGAAAGAGGCGTTTGAAAACGGTAAAAAAGATTCGGAGAGGATAGCCAACATTCTCCGTTTTGCCGAAAACTCGCTCGGCAAAAAGCAAGAGCTTACCGCCGCCGTAATGGGCATGGTCGCAAGCGAGAGCTTTGTAGAGTTTTTGACGAAATTCGGTTGCGACGAGTTTTACAGAATAAATTCCGAGCTTTTGATAGGCGGTGCGGACGAGCTTAAAAGGCGTGCGACGGAAGCGCTTAAAGCGTACAAGGGAAATTAAGAGATGAAAATTTTGTTTTCTCACCTTAAAAATTATAAGGGAGCGGCGGCTCTCGCCCCTTTGTGCAAGCTCGTCGAGGCGCTTTTGGAGCTTTTGATCCCGCTGTTCGTCGCCGACATAATCGACAGAGGGCTTGGGCAAAGCGATTATGGCGCAATAATTTTCGACGTCTGCATGATGATAGGGCTCGGCGTTTTAGGGCTTGCCTTTTCCATTGTCGGGCAATATTTTTCGGCAAAGGCGGCGACGGGCTTTTCTTCCGAGGTGAGGGGAGCGCTGTATAAAAAACTTCTCTTCGCCCCGTCCGAAGTTACCGACAAGATAGGCGTTTCGGGCATGATAACGAGAATGACGAGCGATATAAATCAGATGCAGAACGGCTTGAATCTCGCTCTTCGTCTGTTTTTGCGTTCGCCGTTTATCGTTTTCGGCGCACTCATTGCGGCGATGACGATAGACCTCAAAGCTTCGCTCGTGTTTGCGGCGGTCATCGCCGTGTTGTTTATAATCGTAATTATAATAATGAAGATAACGATGCCCAAGTACGGCGAAGCGCAGAAAAAACTCGACGACGTTGCGCTCGCCGCCCGTGAAAATCTTACCGGGGCGAGGGTTATAAGGGCGTTCGGCGCAGAGGACGACGAGATAGAGAGTTACAGACAAAAAACTTCCGTCCTCGCAATGTTTCAGGACAAGGCGGGGGCTATCTCCGCACTTTTAAATCCGCTCACGTTTGCGGCGGTCAACTTAGCCGTAATAGCCCTCATGTACGTCGGGGCGATAAGGGTAGAGGCGGGCGTTTTGACGCAAGGCGCAATTCTCGCCCTATACGACTATCTCTCGCAGATACTTATCGAGCTTGTAAAGTTCGCAAATCTCATAGTTACGGTGTCTAAGTCTTTGGCGTGCGGCAAGAGGGTTGCGGACGTGCTTTCCGAAAAGGACGGCTTAGAGGTCGAGGACGGCGAAAAGATTTCAAATCATTATATAGAATATAACGGCGTGTGCGCCTCTTACGGCTTGGGCGGCGACGCCTTAAAGGACGTTTCGTTTACGGTGGAAAGGGGCGAAACGGTGGGCGTCATCGGCGGCACGGGCAGCGGAAAATCGACGCTTATCAACCTATTGCCCCGCTTTTACGACGTGAGAGAGGGTTTTGTCGCAATAGACGGTAAAGACGTAAAGACATATCCTCTATCAATTTTGAGAAAGAAAGTAGCCGTCGTATTGCAGAGGGCGGCGCTCTTTAAAGGCAGTATCGAGGACAATATTTCTCTCGGTGAAAACGTGTCGGAAGAGGATATCGACTTTGCGGTGAAAGCGGCGCAAGCTACCGACGTCGTTGAGGTAAAGGGCGGTTTGAACGCCGAAGTTGAACAGAGCGGAAGAAACTTTTCGGGCGGACAGAAACAGAGATTGTCGATAGCGAGGGCGCTTGCGAGAAAGCCCGAGATCCTTATTCTCGACGACAGCTCTTCGGCGCTCGATTACGCAACCGACCTATCCCTTCGCCGCTCGATAGCAAATCTCGGCTATACGGTAACGACGTTCATCGTTTCGCAGAGGACGGCGTCGGTCAGAAACGCCGATAAAATAATCGTTTTAGACGACGGAAAGGTTGTGGGCGTCGGCACGCACGACGAGCTTTTGAAGAGTTGCCCCGAATACCTCGAAATTTCCCTCTCGCAGGAAAAGGGGGGAGCGGTATGAGGCTGACTTTTTATAAAAGGCTCTGGAAATACGCCGGCAAAGACAGATGGCTGTTTATAATTTCTCTTCTCTTCTCGGCGGTAGACGTGGCGGCGTCGCTTACTCTTCCCATACTGTTCGGCAAGGCGGCTGATCTCATTATAGGCGAGGGCAACGTCGATTTCGGCGGAATAGCCCGTCTGTCCGTCATTGCGCTATGCTGTATTTGCGCCGCCGCTCTATCGCAGTGGGTGACGGAATTTCTCTCCAACCGCATTGCCAACGCAATAGTGAGAAGGGTGAGAAACGACGCTTTCGAGAACTTGGAGAGAGTGCCGATAAAATATATCGACGGCAGACCGACGGGGGATATACTCGGCGTGGAAATAGGCGACGCCGACAGGCTTGCCGACGGGCTTTTGCTCGGCTTTTCGAGATTTTTCGGCGGCATACTCACGATAATAGGCACGCTCGTCTGTATGATAATTATAAATCCGCTGATTGCGGCGGCGGTCGCCGTGCTTACGCCCGTTTCGCTGTTTACGGCGAAGTTTATCACGGGCAGAACTTACGGGCTTTTCAAAAAGCAGGCGGCGGTTACGGGCGAAGAGGCTTCGCTCATAGAGGAAACGCTCGGCAACCTCGCAACCGTAAAGGCGTACACGGCTGAAAAAAGTTTTTCGGACAAGTTCGACAATATAAATAAAAGGCTCAAAGATACGTCTTTTAAAGCCGTTTTCTTCTCCTCGCTCACCAACCCCACTACGAGATTTATAAATGCGCTCATATATGCGGTGGTAGCGCTCATCGGCGCCGTTATCGCCGTTTCGGGCGGCGGTGCGTTCGCAATTACGGCTGGCTCGCTGCTTGCGCTCTTAAGCTATTCAAATAAATACACCAAGCCTTTCAACGAGATCTCTTCGGTTTTGACCGAGCTTTCGGGCGCAAAGGCGTGCGGAGAAAGGCTGTTTTCCGTCATTGACGAAAAGAGGGAAGAGATAAGCGGCGACAAAGACGAAAAGATCGTCCTTTCGGGCGACGTGGATATCAAAGACGTCTGCTTTTCCTATTCTCCCGACAAAAAACTGATAGAAAATTTCCGCTTGTCCGCAAAGAGGGGCGAGAAGATCGCCATCGTCGGACCTACCGGCTGCGGAAAGACCACTCTCGTCAATCTGATAATGAGATTTTACGACGTGAATTCCGGCAAGATAGAGGTTGACGGCAAGGATATAAGGGAGCTTAACAGACAAAATTACAGAAGAAATATAGGCATGGTATTGCAAGACACCTGGATAAGGACGGCGAGCGTAAAGGACAACGTGAAAATAGGCAAGCCGTCCGCATCGGACGAGGAAATCGTTGCGGCGTGCAAGGCTGCGCATGCCCACGGGTTTATTTCGAGGTTGGAAAACGGCTACGATACCGTGATAGGCGAAGAGGGGCTTTCGCAAGGTCAGAAACAGCTTATCTGCATCGCCCGTGTAATGCTTTCGCTCCCCCCTATGCTCATTTTGGACGAGGCGACTTCGAGTATCGACACCCGAACGGAATTGAAGATACAAGAGGCGTTCGACCGCCTTACGAAGGGAAAGACTTCGTTCGTCGTTGCGCACCGACTTTCCACTATCCGCTCCGCCGATATTATTTTGGTAATGAAGGACGGAAACGTGATAGAACAGGGAAACCACGACGAGCTTTTGAGTAAAAAGGGCTTTTACTTCGAGCTTTACAACAGTCAGTTTGAAAAATAATTTTTGTTAAAAAGGGGTAAACCCTAATTTAAAATCGTACAATAGGTGAAAAAACCTTTTAGGAGGGAATTATGAAAGGCTTAAAACGTGTTTTGTGTATTGGCTTGATAGCGGCGTTCGCTCTGTCCGCCGCCGCTTGCGGCGGCGGCTCAAACAACAAGGGCGGCGTGGATATGGGCTACGATGTGGCGGACGGCGGCTACGTCTATCCGTCGGGCGGCTACGGCTATTCCGGCAAATCGGGCGTCGGCAAGGGCGCTTACGAAGGCGCTATCGCAACGGCTGACGGCTACGACGCAAGAGAGGGCGTCGACGGCGGCGATGTGATAGAGGTTATCGAGCCGGATATAAACTACCGTGCGGGGCTTATTACGGCTTCGGCGCACAACGACAATTATTATTACGAGATGTGGAAATCGCTCTTTTTAAAGGGGCAGACCGAGGAAGAAAACGGCAGACTTTTCGGTTTCACCGGCGAAAATAACTGGGGGCTTAATTCTACCGAGAGGGTAACCGTCATGGTAAACGACGGCGAAAAACCCGTCGCATACGCCACCGTCTACGCCGTCGACGAGGAGGGCAACAATCTCTTTTCGGCAAAGACGGACGCAAGCGGCAAAGCGTATCTCTTCCCGAACAAAGCGGCGAAGAGAATAATAGCAAAGAGCGGCGATTTTTCCGCCGAAAAAGAGCTTGACGGCGAAAGTTTGGTTATTTCGCTCGGCGGAAGCGAGAAAAAGGCGGACAGAATAGAGTTGATGTTCGTCGTCGACGTAACCGGCTCTATGGGCGACGAGATAAGGTATCTCACAAAAGAGCTTGAGGACGTAATTACGAGGGTGCAAGCCCATTTCGGACAGACGACGGAGATAGACCTCGGCTTCGTGTTCTATCGTGACCACGAGGACCCCGTGCTTTTGGACAAATATCCGCTTATAAACGTTTCCGAAACCCAAAATCTCGAAAAGATGAAAAAGGTCGTTGCGGCGCAATACGCTTCGGGCGGCGGCGATTATGAGGAGGCCGTAGAAGAGGCGCTCATGGCGGCTGTCGACGAACAGTGGACGGACGGCACTTCCACGAAGATAATTTTTCAGATACTCGACGCTCCGCCGCACGGCAATAAAGAGAACGTTTCCGTGTTCAATGCGGCGGTTTTGAAGGCGGCTGAAAAGGGCATAAGGGTTTGCCCGATACTTTGCAGCGGCGCAGACACGCTGTGCGAATACGT
>CACXDQ010000187.1 GCA_902766475.1 uncultured Eubacteriales bacterium | reverse complement strand
CGGCAAAGGGCTTAAAAAGCGCACTTGCGGCGTGTTCGGATATAGAATGCTTTGGTTAATTTGACAATTATGTTTAAATCGGCTTGCAAAACTCAATAAAAAGTGCTATAATCTTTTCGGCTGGATCGAAAGGAGGTAGACAAATGAAAATTTTTGCGATAAGCGATCTTCATATGTGTACTTCCGGCAATAAACCGATGGATATATTCGGCGCTAAATGGCATAATTATCTCGAAAAGATACATGCCGATTGGGAAGAAAAGGTCACCGATGACGACGTCGTGCTTATCGGCGGCGACACGAGCTGGGCTATGGATCTTCCCGAAGCTCTTTCGGACATCGCAACGCTGAAACCCTTGAAGGGTAAAAAGGTATTCGTGAGGGGCAATCACGATTATTGGTGGAAGAGCATATCGAGGGTGAGAGCGGGGCTTCCCGATGGGTTTTACGCCCTTCAAAACGACTGTATCAAGTTCAAAAACGTCATCGTGTGCGGATCGAGGGCGTGGTGCGTAGAGGGCTCGCCCGATTTCAGAGAACAGGACAGAAAGATTTATTTAAGGGAAGTAGAGAGGCTTCGCCTTGCGCTTAATTCCGCAGAAAAGGTCAAACAAGACGGCGACGAGATATATTGCCTCATACACTATCCGCCCTTTAACGTCCGCCGTGAAAATTCGCTTTTTACCGACCTTTTCGAGAGTTTCGGGGTAAAAAAGGTAATTTACGGGCATCTCCACGGCAAAGACAGCCGCACCGATCTTAAAATTGTAAAAAACGGAATAGAATACTACCTCACTTCGTGCGATCAGGTAGACAATAAACTCACTTTAATAAAAGATTTAGGATAAAAAAGGCTGTTATGAATGGTTTTGTAAACACTGTAAAAAGGCTTGCTTCACGCTGGTTTATAGACGCTTTTTCGGGCATGGCGCAGGGGCTTTTCTGCACCCTTATCGCCGGCACTATTTTAGGTCAGATAGCGAGCTGGCTCGGAGAGGGAGCGATAGTAACTTCCATAAATCTCATTGCGGCGATAGCAAAGACGCTGATGGGCGCCGGCATAGGCGTGGGCATCGCCCATGCGTTAAAGACAAATAAACTCGTGATGTTTTCGGCGGCGGTCGCAGGTTTTGCCGGCGCTTTTGCCGACAAGATCATTTTTGGAGGTTTCGCCCTTACCGTCGGCGCACCCGGTAACCCGATAGGCGCATACGTCGTATCGCTTTTAGCTATCGAAATAGCTTCTTTATACGCCGGTAAGACCAAGCTCGACATACTTATCGTTCCGCTCGGAATGATGATCTTGACCTTTTTCGGCTTTTACCTCGCATATCCGTTTATATGGCTCATAAATCAGCTCGGCGTACTCATTGCGAAAGCGACGAGCATAACCCCGTTTTTCATGGGTATAATAATTTCCGTCGTGATGGGCGTTTTGCTCACGATGCCCACGTCGTCGGCGGCTATATGGATAGCCGTAGCAAGCGGCGTTACGGACGACGCAATGCTCATTGCCGGAGGTGCGGCGGTTGTCGGCTGTTCTTGCCACATGATAGGTTTTGCCGTGTCGTCTTTCCGTGAAAACGGAATTTCGGGGCTTATCTCGCAGGGCATCGGCACGAGCATGTTGCAGATACCTAACATTATGAAAAGACCGGCGATAATGCTTCCGGAAATCATATCGAGCGCTATCTTAGGACCGATCGCAACATGCGTTTTTCAACTTAAATGCAATGACGCCGGCGGCGGAATGGGCACGAGCGGACTTGTAGGCGTGTTCGGCACTATTTCCGCAAGCTCGGATATGTCGCCATGGCTTTTGGCTCTTGCGATAGCTCTTCTTCTGTTTATTCTTCCGGCGGCGATAAGCTTTGCGTTTTCGGAGCTTTTCAGAAAGATAGGGCTTATAAGGTACGGCGATCAGAAATTAGCATAATGAGTAATAAAATGAAAATTCCTCTCGTAGAGTAATAAAATCAAAATTCCTCTCGTAAGATATTGCGAGAGGTTTTTTTATGGAACAAAAAACGGTTGAAAGTCTTGCGCTCGACGACAGAAAGCTGCTTACCGTAAGCGGCGTTGAGGGGGTAATATCATTTAACGAAAGCGAGATAAAGCTCGCACTTTTAAGCAATACGAAACTCACCGTATCGGGCGAAAAACTGACGATAGCGGCGTTTGATAAGGCGAGCGGACTGTTCAAGCTTACGGGTAAGGTGAATTCGCTCAGATATTCCGACGGCGTAAACGTCGGGATAAAGAGGTTTTTCAAATAGAATGTACGTTTCGCAAAATCAATTCTATTATTTTACCGAAAGTGCGTTCATAGGCGTCGTGTGTGCGCTTATGTACTTGTTTTTACGCCTTTTTGTCGACTTTTTCGGAAGTAAAATAATCGGGCACGTTTTTGACGGGGCGTATATGCTTTCTTGTTTTTTCGTCTACTACGCACTATCGGTTTTTTTCGGCTTTCCGTCGCAAAGACCGTACCTCGTCTTCGCCTTTTTCTTCGGTTTTGCCGTAACTTCGGCAAGTTTGCGCAAAACGCTTGCAAAAATCTGCTCTCCGTTGTATAATAAAATAAGAAATTATTTACGGAGAAAAACAAATGAGCGAAGAGAGAATGAGAAGAATAATATCCGCAGGCGTGTCGGCAGGCGTGCTTTTACTGACGGCTCTTCTTGCGATAATGATATTTCAGCTCGTTTCGCTGGGCGTAAAAAACGCCGAGGTAAATCGCCTTCGGGAAGAGATAACGAGGCTCGAAGAAGAGATAGATCAAAAAAATCAAGGGATAGACGTGTGGAGCCAGGAATGGAAGGTCGAAGAGAGGGCACGCCAGCTCGGCTACGTCAACGGTAAAAAATGACAGACAACAAAAAATACGGCGTTATAGACGTCGGCTCTAATTCCGTCCGTGCAATGCTTTATTCGGGCGGAAAAATTTTATATACCGATCTTATAATCACGAGGCTCGGAGAGGGGCTTATCTTTACGGGCAAGCTCTCGGAAATCGCAATGGAGAGAACGGCGGCGGCTGTTTTTTCGTTTGCGGACAAGCTTAAATCGGGCGGTGCGGACGAGGTTTTGACGTTTGCGACGGAAGCTGTGAGGTCGGCTTCAAATTCTTCCGTTTTCATTGAAAAAATAGCAAAAACGGGGCTTTCTCTCGACGTCGTCGGCGGCGACGAGGAGGGCGAACTCGGTCTTATCGGCGCACTCGGCGGCAAAGACGGGGCGGTGATAGACATAGGCGGTGCTTCGGCGGAGATAGTTGCGGCAAAAAACGGGAAGATAATTTATTCCCATTCCCTTCCGCTCGGTGCGGTAAGGCTGCATGATATGTGCGGAGAGGACGAACCGAAACTCGCCGCAAAAATAGATGAAAAGCTCGGAGAATACGGCGTTTTGCCGAAATCGGCTTACACGGCTGTCGGCGGTACGGCGACGGCTCTTTGCGTCGTCGCAAAGGGGTTTGACGGCTTTACGGAAGAGAGGGTAAACGGACAGTTTTTGACCGTGGAAGAAATTTCGTCCGCACTTGAAAAGATAAAGGCTTGTCCGCTTGAAGAGAGGGAAAGAAAATTAAAAATCTCCCAAAAGAGAGCGGAGATAATCTACGGCGGCGCAACGCTTTTATACCGCATTTTAACGAGGTTTTCGATAGATAAAATAAAGATAAGCACGGACGACAATCTCGTCGGCTATATAAGAAAGAAAATCTACGGCGAGGGATATTTGAAATGAGCGGTTTTATAGTCGTTTTACTTTATCTCGCCGCCACGGCTTACGCCTTAGCGTCATGCGTAATATATTTCACGGACGTATTATCGGGCGTTTTGCTTATTTTGGGCGGCTTATTTACGTCGGTGGTTTTGTCGGCGCTTATCCATGAACTATTTCACGCCCTTTTCGGTAAATTGAACGGCTTTAAGGTTGCGGATATGACAATTTGCGGCGTTAAGGCGGACTTTATCTCTAAGGGGCTGAAATTGGTTTCTCCGACCGATTTCGGGCAGACTTCGCTTATCCCCGAAGTCGGTAACAATTATACCGGCAGATATATCCGTGCGACCTTGGCGG